>JAOUHD010000208.1 GCA_029865345.1 Nitrospira sp. | reverse complement strand
TACCACGTAATTGCTCTTACATGACTATGTTGACAAGCGGTTTTCTTTGACGTAGTAGATGGTTCTCCATTAGCCAACTACGGGTCATCGCATGCTCGACGGACGGCGCGTTTATGTGCAAGTTCCTGCGTATCGAGACTCTGAATTGCTGGTGACCATCCAGAGCCTGATAGAGACAGCGAGTCACCCTGATCAACTGAGAATCGCGATCGCTTGGCAATATGGACCGGACGAGTCGCATGTGGAGGAACAGCTACGCCGATACGACCGGGTAGAATTGCTCAAGATTCCTGCATGCGAGAGTCAAGGCTGCAACTGGGCGCGGCGGTTGCTCCAAAATGGCTGGTCCGGTGAACCCTACACCCTTTTTATCGACTCACATCATCGGTTTGTGATGGGGTGGGACGAGCAGATCATCGGGATGTATGAAGCACTCCGTCTTAATGGCATTGCCAAACCAATTCTGACGGCGTACTTACCACCATACAACCCACATGCTGACCCGCAGGGTCGCACGGAGTGTCTGTTCAAAATCCATGTGCTCGAAAGGTACCAGGGACTTGTATTTCGACTCACCGGGCATGCGATCCCGAACTGGCAACGACTGAATTCACCAGTTCGAGCTCATTTTACTTCTCTGCATTTTCTATTTTCAGGTGGGATATTTAACAAAGACATACCTGTCGATCCTCTGATTTATTTCTTTGCGGACGAAGTGGCAATCGCGCTTCGTGCGTACACCCATGGATACGATATATTCCATCCCCATCACAATCTGGGCTGGCATCTATACGACCGATCCACCAGGGTCACCCACTGGTCGGACCACCCGGCGTGGAGGAAAAAACAAGAACTGTCATACGAACGTCTGCGACTGCTCTATGGCGGAAAGCTTCGCGGGCACGACGGCATTGGGTCGGTTCGATCGATTTCAGACTACGAGCACTATATTGGCATGCCTTTATCGTCCGGCGAGAGCTGAGTGTGAGGAAAGAAGGGACAAAGACGATCATCCTTGGTGCCGGCCTGAGTGGCCTAGGGGCGGCACTGGCCTCAGGCCTTCCGGTCTATGAAGCAACAGATCGACCCGGCGGGGTGTGCCATTCCTACTACTTGGACGAAGATCACATGCGTCACGACCCGTATGTTGGAGAGGTCTCCCAATGCTTTCGCTTCGAACCAGCTGGCGGCCATTGGCTATTCGGTGTTTCAGAAGTTTCACGCAAGAAGATCGAGGGATTCTGTCCCCTTCGTGAGTATGCTCGTAAGGCTGCCGTCTTCTTCCATCAGACCGGCACGTTGGTGCCTTATCCACTTCAAGATTGCCTTCGCTACTTTGAGGATGCTGTGCGAAATCGAATCTTACAAGAAGTGTGTTCTGATGAACTACCTTCTCCTCAACGATCCCCGAGCTTCAAAGATTGGCTTCTCGCAAATTTCGGTCCAACCCTCTGTGAGTTGTTCTTCTTTCCCTTTAACGAGCGGTATACCTGTGGGCTCTATGCGGACATCGCCCCACAGGATCTCTACAAAAGCGTAGTCGACAAGCAAAGAATACGCCGAGGAGCATTTGAGGATGCGCCAAACCATGGATACAATTCGGTCTTCTTGTATCCGAGTGGCGGCCTAGACAAATTGGTTCGGGCCATGAGCGCGACTTGCGATATTCACTTTGATCACCGTGTGGTTCGAATCGACACGTCCTTGCGCAAGGTGTATTTCGAGAATGGAGCCGTCAGGAGCTACGACAAGATCATTTCAACCATTCCCTTGCATACTATGATTCAGTTGTGCGGGATCGACTGTGGTCAGACCCAAGATCCATCCACTGCGGTACTGGTAGTCAATATGGGAGCTATGAGAGGCGCCAATTGCCCACCCTATCATTGGGTGTACCTCCCCTCGTCAAAGTCTGGAATTCATCGAGTCGGTTTCTATAGTCATGTCGATCGATCGTTTGTGCCGCAGCGATATAGAGAGGATGATCGCGTTGTGAGTCTGTACGCTGAGAAAAGCTTGCGAGGCGACTTTCCCCTTAGTGCTGAGGTCAAGGCAGAAACCTGCACCGCGATCGTGGACGAGCTCAAAGAGTGGGGCTTTATCGGCACCCCCCTTGTTATTGACTCTACCTATACTGATCCAGCGTATACCTGGTCGAGACCAGAATCTACGTGGGCACCTACAGCGATGCGTGAACTTGGACATCGAGGGATTCATCAAATCGGACGATACGGAGCCTGGCGGTTTCAAGGAATGATGGAATCTTTTGAAGAGGGGCTATCTGCCGGCCAGACGATGGCCCAATAACTAGCTAATCGGAGAAACACAGTTTATTTAGAATCTTGTCCACTCTTTCTAGACGACTCAGCCTAGGAATAATCATCTGAAAGGAGCCACCATGAAGTCTCCGAAGGAACTTCACACGCGGTTAATAGAAAAGTATGGAGCAGTCATTAATTTAAAAGACAATCCGGGGCTCCTTTTGGACCTCCTTGATGAAGTCGAACGGAGTGCGGGGAATGTCAGCCACGATACTTCAGCTCGCGCTCCGTTCGGAGTATCTTGGATGGATTCTTGGGTGGCGCATTGGGTGTACAACGAAAACTTGCGCGCAACGGATGAGAAGGACAAGGAGATGGCTTCGGCTCTGAGAGGACTGGTGGACTTAAAATTCAATGCCCGGCTCAACGAAATCAAGAGGTTTATCCTTGACCATCCAAACCTTACCATCGCTGCGCCGGACGGGGGACCACCCGAACCTGGCACTCCTCCTGCTGGCCCCGCTTCATTGTTCAGTCCACCTGATGGAGGAGTCCCCGAGCCTGGGGTACCTCCTGCGGGACCTCACACTGCGTTTGAACCGCCTCATCGGAGAGCATCTGAGCCTGGTGTGCCCCCTGCCGGACCACGGGTAGCGTCTGAACCACCTGATGGGGGCACGCCCGAGCCTGGTGTCCCACCAGTTCCACCTACAGGGCCCGATGCAGGGTTCTTAAACGAAAATCCTTGGATTCTCTACTGGTTCATTTCCATCAAGGCTCCCCTGATTCTCGATGTGATTGATGCGCATCTGACGAGGCGGTTGAATGAACTTCAGGAGCAGCTAACGAAGAAATGAAGTGTCTGGGCACCTCTCAATCGGGGACATGCATACTAAAGTGGACGACCGACGAAGTGATCCAGCACCGCAAGGGAAAATGTTAAATGCTTTTCGGTGACGGACCAAGCGGTAATACATCGGCAACATATTGTTTGTACTCCGACGTCATGGGCGAGTCCCTAAACCGTAAACTATGCCAGATCGCTCTTGAGAAACGAGAGCAGTTCACGCAGTCAAAAACCTCACCCAGCAAACTGTATCCAGACTGGCGACGTTCCACCGTTATCTACGACGCCCATATCGAAAATGCCGTGTCTCATCTCGACCAAGAGATTCGACTGCGCTTGCGCGAAGTACTGGCTGCGCTACGGATCCCTGAATTCGATATCGACTCGATCGAAATGCAACTCACGAGTCATAACCATGGCGAATATTACAAGTGGCATACTGACAATGGGACGCGTGAGACGGAATCGCGGGTAATCACCTTCATCTATTATTTTCATCAGATACCAAAACGCTTCAAGGGAGGAGAACTGGTCCTTTATCCGGATGCCGTGTCGGAAATGGTGATCGAACCACAGAACGATTCGTTAGTATTTTTCCCCTCACATACAAAACATGAAGTGAAACAAGTTACCTGCCCTTCACGGTGCTTTGAAGACGGAAGGTTCACACTCAATGGTTGGATTCGTCGAAAGCTTGTCCAGGTTCGCCAAGATTACTTCGACGAAAAGATTTTCCGTCCATGGGCGCTGAAGAGAAAACACGAATTCGTTGGCCAGTCAGCGATAAGGTCGTCTGCCAACGCGTGGAGTTCCGGTCTGGCGGTAAAGCAAACCGAGGGCAAGAAATCCTCACCATTTTGTGAAGGGGACTTGGCACAAGTTGAAGCGATGATGTCTAGATCCCTATTGGCACTGTACAGCGAGTTATATCGCAAGTCTTCGCGATGTGCCAAGATTGACGTATTTCGAAACATCTCGCAGATTGAGTTCTACGAGAATTACTATTTTCTCAATCGTCCCGTCGTGT
>JAOUHD010000069.1 GCA_029865345.1 Nitrospira sp. | reverse complement strand
CACAGCATTCGCCCGCTTCCGCCGGTAAGGTGATGCGGGGCGTTATTGCGAAAGTGCTGAAGACCGCTTTAAGGCGGTGCGATCTCGGTGCCGAACTTCCGCTTGTGGCCGATGGCAGTCCTCGACCCGAAGCCGAAGCACACGACTGACCGCTATCAGGTAGTCAAACAAAATGACGCCATAAAAATCAAAGCAACACTGTCATCGAGATCGAATAATACATCTGCGATCGATTACTTGCTGGCACCGCTCGCCCTCACGTATCCACCACTTACAACTCGAACACAAGCTTCGCCAAGTCAATGCCCACTGTTGTGATGTGCATAAGAGTTTCTCCCTTTTCCCTGGAGGGGCACAGAAGACTCCATCGCATCCCACTCCCCAAATCCCATCGTCTGAGATCATGGTGATGGTCGTGGTTCGAACTTGGCGCTCACAGTGGTGTGCCATCCAATTGCCTGATTTCCAGTGTGTCGTCTTCCGAAACTATCAATCCAAGTAAAGCCAACAACCAGACCACAAATCTGTGAGCCATCCTTTTCGTATCAGATTGGATTCACCTCATGAATCTCTATCGATACAGGGGTCTGTACTCAGGAGCTGTGAGTATCAGGTGCCTTCTTAATCAGCAATACGTAAAACGTTGAAAGTGAAGAGATTGAGGCGACCATCCGATCATTCGACACTCCTGTCGCATTCTGGCATCTAGCTTGCTCGTAACGAATTAGGGAATCACACAAGAGAGAATCTAGCTGCGTGCGACTTTTGCTGGACTCAAGTGTACCCAATGCGAACTTTGTAAAGGAGAATATCAATGAAAACACATCGATCGTGCGTAGGATTTCTTGCCGTCCTGCTGTTGCTTGGCGGCGCTGCAAGCTGGCCCTCGGGCGCTGCCGAGAACACGCAATCGGACCGCACAGCTGCGCAGGACACCAAGCCTATACCGGCAGCGGCCAAGCTGCCCGACCCCAAGCAACTTGACGGCTCTGAGCGCGAGGATCCCAGCGGCGTGATCTACGCCGTCGAGATTGTCGACGCCAAACCGGCGCAGTTTGATCTGCGCCCGGAACCCGACGGTTCGCGCCGAAGTGACGTCAAGCTGAAAAAGCGCATCCCCAAGCCCGATCGGACCGGACCGGTAGATCGCAATCCCGACAGCCGGGTCAATCCCCTGGTATGGCACGCGGTATCCGACGTTGATCCGGATCAACTGCTCGAAGTGATCGTAGTCTTCGAAAGCAAGGTCGGAATTCCACGCTTTCCCGAACCTGGCGCAACCGAGCGCGGTGCTGGCGGTACTGACCGTCGTTACAGTGAACGCCGCGAACAGATCATCAAGGCAATCGACACTGAACGCCGGCACGATCAGGGGGTCGTAGAACTGCTTGCTCAAGCAAAGGCTGAAGTTCTCGAACACTTCTGGCTGATCAACGGCTATCGGATCCGGGTTGCGGCCGGTGCGATCAGGAAGCTTGCTGCCGATCGCCGCGTAATCGCCATTGATCCGACTGCGACGAATATTCCACCACCGCAGGATGCCAACAACGGCAACGATGTTGATGACGGCCGTGCGGTGATCCGCTCCGACCCGTACTTCGACCTCGGACTCAACAGCGGCTTCATTGGTCTGCTGGATACCGGAGTGCGTGAAACCCATGTTGTTTTTGCCACTCCCAACAATCTTGATTTCCTGCGCGACTGCGTCGGCGGTGGCGCCGACTGCAATACCGGCACCATCACCACCACCGACCTTTGGCCACACGGCACGGCATCGGCAGCCATCATCTCGGCAGGTAGCGGTGGTGGAGCTGCGTTCCGTGGCGTCAACGATGTAACGCTCGACTCGTTTCGTGTCTACGGAACCGCGAACGGCATGCGCGGTGGACTTGATGTCGCCGCAGCAGTGCGGGGGTTTCAACGCGCAGTGGCGGTCGGCGATCGGGTGATCGTCGGTGAAATCCAGCTGCCCAGCACCAATGCCTTCGATGCGCTGGCCAATGCCGCGGACGCCGCATTCGATTCCGGCGCTGTGGTGGTATCGGCCAATGGCAACAATCCCGATGGCGGAACCAGCGTCTCCTCGCCCGCCATCGCGCACAAATCGCTGGGTACCGGCCGGACTGATCTGGGCACTGCGGGACCGCACGCCAATTCCCTGCAGGGTCCGGCGCCCGATGGGCGGCTCAAACCCGACGTGCATGCGCCGAGCAACACCGAGACCGCGCGCGGTTCAGCCGACAATGCATTCGCCCGCTTCGGCGGCACCAGCGGAGCCACGCCTTATGCTGCCGGCGCGGCCGCGCTGCTGCGCAACTGGCTGCGGCAGTTTGGCGCAATCGATCCAGGCCAGGTCTATGCGCAGATGATCATTGCCGGACGTCGCGCCAACGCAGTCAACAACACCAATGGCGCCGGGCTGCTCGCATTGCCGGTCAACGGCTGGGCATGGTGGGGCAAGACGCAGATTTCCAACCGGCAGACACTGGACATCCCGCTCAATGTCGGCGGCGGTCACGTGTTGTTCGATGCCGCAATCTGGTGGCCCGAAGGCGGAGGATTCCTGAGCGAGCCGCACAGCGACATCGACATCCGCCTGATCGATCCATCGGGTACCACCCGCGCCAGCGGCCTGATGGTCAACAGCGTCTTCGAGCGGATTCAGATCTCCGGCGCATTGACGCCGGGAACCTGGAGACTGCGTATCGAAGGCTTCAATACGCACGCACCCAATCGGACGGTGTACTGGTCGGCTCACGTCAGTCGTACACCGAACTGAAGACGCACAGCACGCCTCAGATGCATGGTTGGCGGAAGCGGTCGCTGAGCACGATCGAGTCCGCCAACCAATAGCCCGCTTTACAGGTATCGATGCGGATGTCGATCAAGCGTTTGAATTCACGCCACAGGACGATTACGCCCGGCCCGAAACTTGGGATCGGCGCTTCCAGTAATGGTGACTGATACCCGCCAGGCAACTTTCGTGAGCAAATATTGTTGCGCTGCCGGAATGAGGACAAGCGCATCACAACGCCGAAACTGTAGTTCGAGCGGACACGCAAGAAGCCGCGCACCACTCACCAATGCGTTAATGTGACAGGTCTGATGACCGCTTTATGGCGGGGCGATCTCGGTGTCGAACTTCCGCTCTTGGCCGGGAGCGGACTTTAACGAGGCTTGAGTTTGTTTGAATGGTCTGTCCGATGAAGTGACGATTAAACCAAATTAGACGACTACCCCTTGGGTTTCTCAGTCGCGGCTAGGATGGGTTGAAACATCGGATCGGCGTCGAGCACGGCCTTCAATCCCTCACTCGCGAGGAAATACCGCCAAACCTCATCATCTCTTCCTGGTATTTCGTCAAACCAGCGTTTGGCCTCGGTCAAGTGCTGTAGCATCTTCCCTTTATCCCCGTAGCCCGGCATGAAAATCATGCTGTAAGCCATGGTGTATTCCGCGAGAAACTTATCGAGCGGCAACTCAGCGAGGGCTAATGAAGCCTGAGCATCCTCGTACGCTCGGACGCTGTCGGGATCATGCAAGATCCGATTCCAGGCCACTTTGTTGATGCGGGACCACGCAAGCTGTAGGAGTGCTTCGGCCTTGGGTGTCTTTCGGTCAGCTGGAATGTCTTTGACCAACGCTTCGAAGGTCTCGATCATCGGAATCTGGTCATTGTTCCAACGATAGGTCATGCCGAGTCGGAAGCGGGCATCCAACTGCTCAGGATGGGTGTTCGCAAGGGTTTCCAACGCAGGCAACAGCCGGTACAGGAAGTCTGCCGGGGTTGGTTGCGAGAATCCACCCATCTCCATGCCATTCGCGAGATCGAGGCGACCGGCGGTCGCATAGGTGTTCCAATAGAACTCATTGACGGTCAGCGATAACGCCGGATCCTTGACGGTCAGTTTGTGGCTCTGGGCGGCTTCCCGAAGCAGGACCGCATAGAGATGTCTGGTCAGAACCGTCAGCGCATCGACCTGATGCGGGTCGATGATCAAGATGCGATTGAGCAGGGCGACGCGATCGCGTAATTCAGGAAACGCGGCGGCGCGAGCGGCGGCGGCGGTCAACGTTCCTGGCTGATCTTCAGGACCCCACCGGACGATAGAGTTCGGAAGGGCGCGGCTGATCTCCGTCGTGAACGGTATCTTGTCGGCCACCATGCCCGCTGCTTCCGGTGCGGCGGCAACAGGGAGGTGGAAGACAGCCGTGTCGCGCGGGAATCCATGGGACTTGAGTCCGGTGAAGACCACCCATTGTGTGACGATGGATTTCACGGCGCGTCGCTCGCGTGTGATCGTGTTCGTCCACTGGACGGTGCCTGGACCGTACGTCACCGGTGAGGTGAGAGGGTCATGATAGTGGACGGTCAGCGCAACCAGCGTGGTCGGGACTCCGATGACTTTCCCGTTCGGCTTCAGTCGGAAGGATCCGTTCGGGATCGGACGGACGTTGGTCACCGTAAGATGAAGGCCGGTTCCGGGCGGCGAGATTCCTAGCGCGTCCATCACAAAGGCGGAGGCGGGAGCGCGGGACAGGTCATCTCCATAAAATACGAGCGGGCCGGTACTGGGCCAGAGGACATTCATCCCAATATCAGACCGTTTCATAAACGGGGCCTGACTGGCGGTCAGCTCTTGCCAACAAGCCTCATACGAGGTGTCAGTTGCTGGAGGATTTTGAGGGTTGGCCAACGGCACCGTCAGGAGCTTGTATTGACACGCGAAGTCCAGCTGCCCTGTCGTGATCTTGTCGCCTTGAGCAATCGCTTCGGCATATCGAAGGGCTGTGTCGACGGCGGCCTTGTGGGTGGTCTTGTGTTTAGTTGCCTTTTGAGGAGGTTGAGACGCCGCCGTCACAAGGTCAGGCACGGTTGTCTCAAAGGCCGTCAGCAGTCCTAACAGGAGTAGTATTCCAAGTAATAGGTTTTTAGTCATGATGAAAAAGAGTCACGCTGTTGTGGGTTATCGAGATGAGGCAGTTTTCAGGATTTTCTCACGCATCAACGCTCGGTCGGCTGTCGATAGCGCCGGTGCCGGACTTTGGCGACAGAGCGATACGATTTGGCGCAACGACATCACGAAGGTTTCACAATTAGGACAGGCACCCAGATGTTGACGAATTTCTTGGCAAATATTCGTGGAAAGTTCGTCATCGATATAGGCGGACAACTGGCGCAGGATGCGCAGACATCGGCTTTTCCCATGAGTGTGTGGCTGCCCAGTTGTGGAAGCCTGCCGTTTCCGTTTGGACGCGCTACGTTGTGCCATATGGAGCAGTCCCTCTGCTACCCACGTGAGTCGTGGTGGTGATCAGTGAGTGGTTCACCGAGGCCTCGCGCACTGAGTTGACGGCGCACAAACAGTCGAGCCCGGTGCAAACGTGATTTCACCGCGCGCTCGTTCAAGCCCATGATGGTTCCGACCTCCTTGGCGCTTACTCCTTCCATGTCGCGAAGCACCAAGACCATTTTGTACTTCTTCGGCAATTGGTCGATCGCGGCATCGAGCGCGTGACGCAATTCCTTGTTCTGGAGCGCTTCCTCTGGACTGAGGCCATCGATCGGAATCTGCAAGCGAAACTCACCGTCGGACGTGGGAATGAATTCCTCCAGGGATAACTCTCGTTCCGGGGCGCCCTTCCGTCTGCGCCGCATACGCCGGCATGCCCGCGAGGCGATGGTATAGAGCCACGTCGAAATCTGGGCGTCACCACGAAATCTGTCGAAGCCCCGATAGGCATTCAAAAAGGTCTCCTGTACCAGATCTTTCGCCGCCTCCGGTTCGCCGCACAACCGATGGGCGAAACGATAGATGAGGTCTACGTGATCCTTGTACAGCCTATCAAAGTTCTTGGCGGATTGGGGGTCCCTAGAGGAGGAGGCCGGCGAGCGGCGAATCGTGGGTGAGGCGCTCATACGCAACGCAGTCTACGGGGGGACTGAAAAGAGAGTCAAGACGAAGGCTGGAAGGTGATTACTTCATCCGGTGAAATTCGATGACGTCGCCCTGCCCGTCGAGTTCCACCGTAATGGGGGTCCCTTCCCTTGCCCCGTTCAGCGCGGACTTACCAAGATTCGTTGGATAGGTCTGTTCGCCCTCCGGAGTCCAGAGCCTGACGTTGGTTCGATCTGGAGTGGCAAAATCCAACGGTCCTGTGATGAAACGGCGGATAAGAGCCGAATCGCGAGACGCGGCAAGATCCGCTACGACGGAGTCGTTGTGCATATGCAAGGTCATGGTCTGCCCGATCTTGGCATTCTTGATGCCAATCTTGGTGTTGACGTTGACGATGCCGATGGACGTCTTGAAGAAGATAAAGTTAGACTTCATTTTGGAGATCGAACCGGTGAGCAACAGATGTGCCTTACTTCCAGGCGTGGCGATCTGGCTGATTTGAAGGTCGAACTGAAGGTCGTGCACACCGATGACGGTATCCGTTCCGTCAACTTCAACCGTCACGGACTCCCCGTCCTTGCGGGACGCGAGAGCCCGTTCGTATGCGCCTATGTGGACGGCTTTCTCGCCGCTTTCCGGTGTCCAACACACCAACTTGGTGTCGTCTCCGCTGTCTCGCTTAAACGGTCCGGTCAGGTAGCGGTGGGCGAGCGTCCCATCGGCTCGCCTCACGAGATCCACAACGACATGGTCCTCATGAATCACAAAAGATACCTCTTGCGAGGCAGGGAGGGTTTTGAGCGTGGTCTTTGAACTGAGCGACATGAGCCCGATCGGTGTCTTCAGGAAGACGATCCCTGGCTTGGCCCGCCAGACCCGTCCCGTCAGTCTGATAGAGGGGTTCACGTCCGTGAAAACGGGCGCTGGACGATCGATTTCCTGTTGCGCAGTCGTCGGCTCGTCTGTCTGTGGCTGAGCGGTCGGTGCATTATCGGAGGACTGAGCCGGTTGAGTCTCGCTGTCCTGAGGCGGAACGACCGTAGGAATGTCGATTTGTGGTTGAGCCGGTGCAGCCTCATCAACTTCCGATGGCCTGGGAGGGGCTTCATCGGTCTGGGGCTGATTGGTCTGAGCTTGCGCCGTTATCGAGGCATCGAGCTGAGATTCCAATGGGATAGGCTCAGAGGGTGGTATCTGGGCCTTTTCTCCATCCGGAGGACTTGCTGTGGCGCATCCAGCATGAATAAGTCCGAGGAGAAACACCGTGAGAAAGAGCTGTCGACTGTGTACGAATTGGTCCATGAAGAAGATGCTCGGTCTGGCGGTGGTGAATGTTTCGTTCCGTCTAAACGAAAACGCCTCAAGCTTTGAGGTCATGGTGCCGCAATCAATCCCAGTCCGTCAATCGTCTATGCGGAATAACATGAGCTCAGAATTAGAGTCAACCCGAAAGAGGGTGTGCCTGAACAGCCCCGAGTACGCTCGTGGCTCCTACCCATACCCTGAGGGTCCTGTGTCCCATGATGGATACGTAAGGGAGTGAGGGTGGCACGGTCAATGCCTACGACATGAAAAATACTTGGTCTTTGCACGGACACATCGTGTGTGAGTGGGAGAGGGCAGGACAGGGATTTTTGAAGAAGGGTATGCTTACTTCTTCCTGACCATGAGGCGGAGCGGGGTGCCGGTGAAGTGGTAGGTCTCGCGCAGTTGATTTTCCAAATACTTCAAGTACGAAGGCGTGAGGTCTTCCGGATGCCCAACAAACAAGGCAAAGACCGGCGGTTTGGTGGCCACCTGCGTGATATAGGCGGACTTCGTCACAGCCGACGGCTTGTGCTTGCGGGCCGGCAACGGATGGGTGTCGAGAATTTTCTGCAGCCAGGTATTCAACGCGCCAGTGGGGACACGCTTGGTGAACATAGCGTGCACGTCCTTGAGGAGCGGGAAAAGACGGTGGACGGAGTCCGGCTTGAGCGCTGATCCATACAGGATCGGAGCCCAGGTCAGAAAGGAAAGCCGTCGGCGGAGTTCCAGCTCATATTCTTGCCGGGCCTGAGCATCTCCGTCTCGCAAGTCCCATTTGTTGATCAGGAGAATGCAGGCGCGTCCTTGCTTGAGAATGGACCCAGCGATCTTGGTGTCTTGTTCCGTGACTCCTTCCACTCCATCCAGGAGAAGGACCCCGATGTCGGACCGACCGATGGCACGGAGTGATCGGAGGACGCTGTAGCCTTCCACTCCACGGTCGATCTTGCCGCGTCGCCTGATGCCTGCCGTGTCAGTGAAAACGTAGCGTTGATCCTGGTGTGTGACCAACGAGTCGATGGGATCGCGCGTCGTTCCTGGCACATTGCTGACGACGACCCGTTCCTCTCCTAGCAGCGCATTCACAAGGGTGGACTTGCCGACGTTTGGGCGTCCCACCACGGCCACGCGAGGCAGTGGTGGCACGTTTGCTTCGTCAACCGATGGAAGGAGCGGATAGATGGCATCCAATAATTCAGCGACACCCATGCCATGTTCAGCAGAGACGGCATAGAGTTGGTCGGTCCCCAATTTGTAGAAATCGGCGAGTAACGGCTCGGACTTCGGCGTGTCGATCTTGTTAATCACATAGAACAGGGGTTTGGTCACTCCGCGTAGTAGCCGCACCACTTCATGATCCGGCGGGGTCAGTCCTGAGCGACCGTCCAACAGAACCATGAGGATATCCGCTTCGGTGATCGCCAGTTCCGACTGCCGTCGAATCAGGGTCAACATGCTATCTGATGAAGAGAGATCAAGCCCCCCCGTGTCGACCAACCGAAACTTTCGATTACGGTAGGTGGCATCGGCATAGTTCCGGTCGCGGGTCACGCCGGGGATGTCGTCCACAATAGCGATCTTCGCGCCTAAGATCTTGTTGAACAGCGTCGACTTTCCCACGTTAGGCCGGCCGATGATGGCCACAAGCGGCGGTGGTCCCCCTTCTGTTGGGGGCAACGGCAGCGTCGGTTCTTGTTTGGGAGCGGATTTCGTGCGCGGCATGAGATCTTGGACCGTAACACAGGGTTTTTCTCAAAGACAACCGTCTCGCCTTCTCGTTCGACCTCCGATATACTTTTGCCCATGAAGCAATCCTCAGTTCTCAGTCCTCAGCACTTTCCTGACTGGACGCAGATCGACGACGTGCTGCTCGATATGGACGGCACGTTACTCGACCGCCATTTCGATAACTTCTTTTTCGAGGAGGAGCTGCCGCGTCGATATGCCATGCTTCACGCCATCCCGTTTGAGGAGGCTCGCGATCGCCTGATGGCGATGTACCGGTCAGTCGAAGGCGAACTGGCGTGGACGGATCTCAATTACTGGACGAAGCGGGTCGGCCTCGACGTGGTGGCGATGCACAAGGAACTCGATCACATGATCGGTTTTCTGCCTGGTGCCGAGGAATTTTTACGCCACCTTCGGCAACTCGGGAAGCCTGTGACCATCGTGACAAACGCCCATTCTACCGGTGTATCGGTCAAAGTCTCCAAGACTGGGCTGGATCGGTACGTCAACCGGATTGTAGACGCGTTTGAAGTCGGCTATCTCAAGATGCGGCCGGAGTATTGGCCGAACTGTCAGCGCTTGTTGGGGTTCGATCCGTCGAGATCCCTGTTTATGGATGACGATGAGGGCTGTCTGATGGCTGCGAAAGCGTTCGGCGTGGCCCACCTGGTACACAGCGCCAAGTCGAGTTCGCAATTACCGCCATCTCCACTTCCCCAGTTTCTCTCCGTGGCCGGATTTGCACCGCTTCTCAATGGCCGGTCACCAGCCTAATGCTGTCTGGTTGCCGTGCCTCGGTACATCTCACCAGCCAATCTGGGCACACCCTGCATGCTGAATCGATCAAGGTGAGCGATTGATAGGCCGGACTGGGTAATCAGTCCATCAATCTGCCGGTTCAGGTGACATCCACAACCCATTACATTTTGAATCGGATTCAACCGGTCCTGCCATGCGGCGATCTTCTGGTCCTCGCTGCGCCCATGTTCCAGGAATAGAAAATGTCCTTCAGACTTGAGCACCCGCGCTACTTCCTGTAACGCTTGCACGGGATCGGGAATCGTACAGAGCGTCCAGGTGCTGACGACATAATCGAAATGTCGATCCGGAAACGGCAGGTTCTCAGCTGTGACATGGGTGGTCTGGATCGGATACGGCGCCGCAGCCATGCGGCGAGCGACCTTGGCTGGGAGCAGAGTCGCCGGATCAACGATGGAAAGGCGAGTGATCGTGGTCGGGTAATGGCGGAGATTGAGGCCCGTGCCGAACCCGATCTCTAGGACTTCTCCAGAAGCCAGCTGCAACAACGCTTCGCGCAGTTGCGAGAATGCCGGTCGAGCCATCACCCAATCCATCAGTCGCGGAAAGATCTGAGTCGCGTACAGTCCCATCTACTCCTTCGGGGTAGCCCCCTCGACTTTCGCAGAATAGCCAGCATGCCTGCCGAGGCCGTAGTCTGCAAGCAGTAATGCGTTCGGCCATCCAAGGAGATATCTCGATGAATATTAACATCGGAAACGAACTGCGATGGTCCAAGAGCAGGGTTCTCGGTATGGCGATTGCCTTAGGCCTCGTCTCGGCGCTTCCGGCTTTCGCCGAGACCTATGTCGCTGGCATGGTCGGGGCGACCCTCGCCCCAGATACTGTACGTGGGCGGGTGAACGATCCAAGTTTCGTCGGCCTTCCCGAGGGTACCTCCATTTCGAACGTCCAGTTAAATAGCTCGATCATGTATGGTGCCAAGGTCGGACATTACTTCAACTCGATACCGTGGTTGGGCGTGGAACTTGAGGCTTTCGTCACGACTCCCCATCGGCCCGCCCAGCGCTTGACTCTGAACGCCCCTGGAATCGGCACGATTCAGCAGGACGAGCCGGGAGCAACCAATCGAATCGTGGTCGTGTCGCCCCTCATCATGGTGCGGTACCAAGCCGGGGCGTTCGAGCCCTATGCTGGAGTCGGTCCGGGGGTGTTCTTTCTCCATCAGGAGCAGCTCACCGCCTCGGGCAGTCCGTCGAACTACTCGCAATCGAACACGGGATACGGCCTCAATACCCAAGTCGGTCTTCGCTATCGGCTGACGGGACATGTCTCGATGTTCGGCGAATGGAAATACAACTACGGTCGCATTGATCTGGCCGGGCAAGCCAATGTGAATCACTTTGGCATCAATGCTCTCTCTCAACTCCACCACTTTGTCTTCGGGGTTGGGTATCACTTCTAGACCTGCTCGAATATCCGGTGGCTGACCACGACTCTGGTCAGCCGGCCGGTTTCTTACTGGGCGTCTTTCCTCATTCCGCATTCTTGTTGCTCCATACGGTCTATGATACAGTCCTCTGTCCTTGTGCGGGTCTGTAAGCCCGTCGATCATACATATCCTCTGGATCATGAGTAAGACCTACGACCATCACGCCATCGAAGCGAAGTGGCAGGCTTATTGGGAACAGCACCGCCCATTTAAAGCCTCCGATGACCTCTCGAGGCCAAAGTTCTATTGCCTGGATATGTTTCCCTACCCGTCCGGATCAGGGCTCCATGTCGGGCATTTGGAAGGGTACACGGCGACCGATATCGTCTCTCGATATAAACGGATGCGTGGGTTCAACGTTCTGCATCCGATGGGTTGGGATGCGTTTGGTTTGCCAGCTGAACAGTACGCGGTGAAAACAGGGATTCATCCCGCGATCACCACGGCCCAAAACATCGCCACCTTTAAGCGCCAGATGAAGCGTGTGGGGCTCTCGTATGACTGGGAGCGAGAACTCAGCACCACTGACCCGCAGTACTATCGGTGGACGCAATGGATTTTCCTAAAGCTCTTTGAACGAGGCTTGGCCTACGTGGCGGAAGTCCCTGTGAACTGGTGTCCGGCGCTCGGCACGGTGCTGGCCAATGAAGAAATCGTCGATGGCAAGAGCGAAGTGGGCGGCTTCGATGTGATTCGCAAGCCGATGCGTCAATGGGTGCTCAAGATCACGGCCTATGCTGATCGGTTGCTTGAAGACTTGACACTGGTCGACTGGCCTCCCAGTACGTTGGAGATGCAAAAGAATTGGATTGGCCGTTCGATCGGCGCGGAGGTCGATTTTGTTCTGGCAGATCAGAACGGCGCGGTTCGAGTGTTCACGACCAGACCGGACACGCTGTTCGGCGCGACCTATATGGTTTTGGCGCCTGAACATCCGCTGGTGGATGTGATCACGAGCGTGGAACAGAAAGAGCCGGTTGCAGCCTATCGGAAGGCGGCGGCGAAAAAGAGTGATCTGCAAAGGCAAGAGCTCGGAAAAGAAAAGACCGGTGTCTTCACCGGCGGCTATGCGATCAATCCAGTGAATCAGGAACGGTTGCCGATTTGGATCGCAGACTATGTACTGATGAGTTATGGAACAGGCGCCATCATGGCGGTGCCGGCGCATGACGAGCGAGACTGGGCGTTCGCGCAACAATACGCGTTGTCGATTCGTGAGGTTATTTCCGGCGGGAATGTTCAGGAAGCGGCCTTCACTGATACGGATCGCGGGAAGGTCGTGAATTCGTCCACGGGCGATGGCACGTTCTCACTCAACGGTCTCACGTCTTCCGAGGCGATTCCGAAGATCACCGATTGGTTGGCGAAGCAAGGGCAGGGCACGCGAGCGGTCAACTACAAACTCCGGGACTGGCTCTTTGCCCGCCAGCGCTATTGGGGGGAGCCGTTTCCAATTGTGTGGGTGGACGGAGAAGCGCGTCCGCTTCCGGAAGAGCAACTTCCCCTGGTGTTGCCGGAATCCAACAACTTTAAACCGTCCGGCACAGGAGAGAGTCCATTGGCGAACTTGGACCAGTGGCTTGTCACCACCGATCCCACTACCAACAAACCGGCTCGGCGCGAGACCAACACCATGCCGCAGTGGGCCGGATCTTGCTGGTACTACCTGCGATTTATCGATCCTAAGAACGCAACACAGCTCGTTGACCCTGAAAAAGAGCGCTATTGGATGCCTGTAGACCTGTACATCGGGGGCAGCGAACATGCCGTCCTGCATCTTCTGTATGCTCGGTTCTGGCATAAAGTTCTGTTCGATATCGGCGTCGTGAGCACTTCTGAGCCATTCAGGAAATTAGTACATCAGGGCATCGTCTTGGGAGAAGACAATCAGAAGATGTCGAAGTCGCGGGGAAACGTGGTGAACCCGGACGACATGATCGATCAGTTCGGCGCAGATGCCGTGCGGCTCTATGAAATGTTCATGGGACCACTCGAAGCGATGAAACCCTGGAGTACCAGAGGTGTGGAAGGCGTGACCCGTTTCTTGGAACGAGTCTGGCGGCTGATGGTCGATGAACAAGGCCGGCTCTCACACGCCGTCGTCTTAGCTGAACCGAGCCTTGATCACCAACGGTTGCTTCATCAAACCATCAAGAAGGTTACTGAGGACATCGAGGCTCTCCGGTTCAACACGGCGATCTCGCAGATGATGATTTTCACGAATGAGATGACGAAGGCGCAGCAACGGTCTCGATCGGTGATCGAGCCGTTCGTCTTGCTGCTCTCGCCGTTCGCGCCGCATGTTGCCGAGGAACTCTGGGACTTGCTGGGACACCAACCCAGTGTGTCACAACAGCCTTGGCCGACCTTCGATCCAGCGATGACGCTGAGTGAGCGCATGATCATCCCGGTTCAGGTCAATGGTCGGCTTCGGGCGAAGATCGATGTTCCCGTAGGCACGTCGCGTGATGAGATCGAACGACTGGCTCGCGCAGAGGCGGCGGAGTGGATCCAAGGTAAAGAATCAAAAAAGGTGATCTACGTCGAAAAGAAGTTGCTTAACTTCGTTGTGTGAGGACATGCGTGGTTCGCGCACTCGATACGCAGGACTCCGTACACCGCTCTCGGCCATTGGGTGCCTCACGGTGATGACTCTGTTGACCGCCTGTGGGTATCAGTTTCGAGTGGAGGGAGCTGGCCCAACTATTGGAGGAGCCTCTGCGACCGCTTCCCAAGAGCCTCCGCCGCGCCTCATCATCCGGACATTGATCAACGGTAGCTTCGAGCCGAATCTTGAAACGCGATACACCAACTATCTCCGCGAAGAGTTTTCTGCCGGCAGCGGGGCGCAGGTCGTGTCTGATTCTGAAGCGGCGGATCTTGTGTTATCCGGGCAAATCCTGTCGGTGATCGTGCCGACGCTCAGTTTTTCGTCGACGGCAACGTTGGAAAGCAGGACTGAGGTGGTCGTCTTGGCTCGGGTTGAAGACGCACGGTCAAGAAAAGTGGTCTGGAGCCAAGTCGTCAAAGGGGCGTCGGAGTTCTTCATTACGCCCGATCTCCAGTTTAATCGGGCGCTGCAGAATCGCGCGGTTGAGCAGGCGGGACGCATTGTGGCGGCCGATCTGGCGGCGCGCTTTTTGTTACAGCTCGAGATGGGAGCGCTCACGAAGCAAGCGTCTGCGCCGGCTTCTGTGTCTCACTAAGATCGAAGGTCTGGATCAATGGCATCGACCATAAGCCCTGTGCAATTAGAGGCGGCGCTGAAACAGCAGGCACCCGGGTCTCTGTACCTCATCGTGGGGGAAGAAGACCTTCTGCGGGATTCTGCGCTTGCTGCCATCAAGCGCGCGGCCCTTGGCAGCGAAGGAGATGAATTCAATTACGAACTGTTTTATGGAGATGACGCGAGTGGGACCGATATTCGGAACAGTGTGGCGGTTGTGCCGGTCTTCGCGGAGCGTCGCGTCGTCGTGGTGAAGGCGGCGGAAAAACTGACCGCTCGAGAAAGCGAGCCGCTGCTCGACAGTGTGAATAATCCGGTGGACTCCACGACGCTGGTGTTCGTGAGCCCGAAGCTGGATGGTCGGTTGAAATTTTCACAAGCCCTGGCGCGCGCGGCATGCATGGTCGATTGCTCACCCCTCCGCGAGGCGCAGCTGCCTTCTTGGATTGCCCGTGAAGCGGAACGGGTCGGGCTTCGCTTAGAGGAAGCAGCGGCCTACGTGCTGCAGGAGGCTTGCGGCGCATCACTCTATGGCTTACGGAGAGAACTGGAGAAGCTGGCGTCCTATGTGCCTGCCGATCGGGCGGTGACCGCCGCCGATGTGCATCTGTTGCGTGGGATGGAGCCGGGAGCCTCTGTGTTCGACTTGACGTTGGCTATCGCGGAGGGTCGCCGTGGACAGGCGCTTTCCATTGTGGCGCGGAATCTAGAAGCAGGAGAAGCCCCGCTTCGGATCCTTGGCTCGCTTGCGTGGCAGTATCGCCGTCTCTGGAAGATCAAAGAGTTGCTGGCCAATGGCGGTCGTGAAAGTGAGGCGGCGAGGAGCTTGCGCATGGACCCGTTGAAGGTCCGCTCCTTTCTCGATGGGTTTTCCGAGCGACATCTCGAAGCCGCGCTAGGCCTCTTTCTGGAGACCGATGGGAGGCTGAAAGGGGGCAGCGGCAGCCGGCCCAGAATGGTGCTGGAGCGTCTGCTGTTGAAGCTGTGCGAAGATACCGTAAGTACACACGGTGAACCGCCGAATCGTCCTCCGGCGTCACCGAAGCGGGTTCCTGGACGGGTGCTGTCGAACGTCCGGACGATTAAGAGCCGGACAGCCCGTTGACGTGCAACGCCAGGCGAGAAATTCGGCGAGATGCGGTATTGGGATGAAGCGCACCTTTCGAAACGGCTTTCCCGATCGCCGAGGTGGCTTCCAGCAAGGTGGTTTTGGCCTCGTCAGCCTTCTTCCCGGCTACGGCGGACTGAACCTTCTTGATGATCGTCTTCACCGCGTTCATCGTGGCCCGGTTCCGCTCATGCCGTCGCTCAGCTTGACGCGCACGTCGAATCGTCGATTTATGAATCTGAGGCATCGATCACTCCTGTGAAAAATAAAGTGACTAGTATCATAGTATCTCGCCGGCCGTCAAGGATCGGCACTCAAGAAGGAGTACGAGTATGGTGAAGACTGCGGCACGTGACCGACTTATCTTTGCATTGGATGTGCCCTCAGCGGCGGAAGCAGACCGGCTCTTAGACCGGCTCCAGGGGCATATTTCGTTCGTCAAGGTCGGCCTTGAGCTCTACACCGCAGCAGGCCCCGAGATGGTGAAGCGGATTGTGGAGCGGGGCATGCGGGTGTTTCTTGACCTCAAATTTCTCGACATCGAAGAGACAGTTCGCCGTGCGACAAGTCGGGTTGCGGACATGGGAGTGGAGTTTTTAACCATCCACGCGAACCGCAAGGCGCTCATGGCGGCCGTGCAAGGGCGGGAGGGTTCGGCACTGAAGCTGCTCGCCGTGACCGTGCTGACAAACTTCGACAGTCAGGACCTCCGGGAAATGGGGATACAGCGGACGGTCCAAGATCTGGTCACGGCCAGGGCAGCGCTCGCCTCAGAAGTCGGCTGCGACGGGGTGGTGGCCTCCGGTGAAGAAGCAGCGGCTATCCGACAGAAAGTCGGGCCAGACTTTGTGGTTGTTACGCCGGGAGTCCGGCCAGCCGGCAAGGGAGTCGACGACCATGCACGGGCCACGACGCCCACGCAGACGATCGCGTCCGGCGCAGATTATCTTGTGATCGGTCGGCCTATTCGCGATGCGGAAGACCCGGCAGCAACGGTGGCGGCCATCACCGCAGAGATGCAGGCGGCCTTTGATGCACGAGGGTAGGCATCATCGGTCAATCGTCGACGGTGGGAGGTAATGTGGAGCTCCAACCGTCGATCACCGCGTGACTCTTGACGGTTGGCGACATGCCCTAGCGGGTTGCGGCCACTCCAGTGTCTTTGCTAAGATCGCCCTTTACCGCATCAATTGCATTCTGCGCATTTCCCTTCATGGTGGGTGTAGCTCAGTTGGTTAGAGCGCCGGATTGTGGATCCGGAGGTCGCGGGTTCGAAACCCGTCATCCACCCCATACCCCTTCCCCATAACTGCTGGTGGCATCAGCTGATTTGAA
>JAOUHD010000068.1 GCA_029865345.1 Nitrospira sp. | reverse complement strand
TGCGGCTCCAGCAATTCCCACGTTCTGTCGGATATATCGTGTCGACGATGTGATGGTTTCATGCTCAACCTCCTTCGGTTCAGCATCATCCTACATCATTTCACATCTCGTGACGACACTGTCTAGCAGTGCCATGTTTTTCTGAATGAGTGTGGTCAAGTGGCTCGGATATTGACTGATCGGCCATGGGATGGCTCTTCCGAGGCCTGTTTGAGCAATTCCAAGACAGCCTGATTCCATCCGGTTGGGCCGATGCCTGGCGCGCGAATGAGGTTCGGCAGGTTGATATCGGAGTCATACGTGCCATCCGGTTTTTGTACCAAGACAGGATGATCGACCGTCAGTAAGAGCGGGAGATCATTCAAGCTATCGCCGATGCCGATGGTTTCGATACCGTCTGGCAGGTTGGCCAGTCGCTCCTGTCGCTTGTAGCAGCGGAGAAGAATTTCTGCGGCCCGACCTTTGTCGTTGTTTCCTGTCAAGTGAAAGAACCGTCCGCCTCTGGTCCAATGCAGCCCTCGTGTCACGATCTGGCGGCAGACTTCCTCGATCAATCTGGGAGGGCCGTTGACCAAAAACGGCTCATCGAACTCCCGCAGCATAGCCCGCAGTGCATCTTCTCGGGCGAGCCCTGTGTTCCCCATGACTTCGTCGACCGATAGGTCGCCGAACCCTTGGAGCGGCGTGCCCACTGCCTCTTCAATTTGTCGGAGTACATCCCGGAGGAGGGCATAAGGTGTGCCGAGTTCAATGATTTGATAGCCGGAGCGGCGTCGTGATCGTTCCAAGGGGAAGTCAAAGGTATTGAGGGGCACAAACACCGCCGCGCCATTCTCGACGATGAAGGGATTGTGGTGATCAAGGCGCTCTCGAAGTGGTTCGATTTCGGCGCGGGTCTTTCCGGAGACGATAATGACTGGAATGTTTTCCGCACGGAGGGCGTCGAGCGCCGGTCTCGCCTCGTCAAAGGAATAGGTGTCGTTGTCTAAAAGACAACCGTCCAGGTCTGTGAAGAGTAGATAGCGTGACATAGTCTTAAAGATGTCGTAGGTCTTCGTTGATCTGCGACCGGGAATGTCCGGCCAGACGTCGTTCCAGGAAATCCTTCGCCAGATCCTTGCCACCCAACCCCAGGGCTAATGCAGCCGCAAGGACGAGTCCTCCCCAGGTAATGCCGAATCCGACCACGACGATGTGTTGAGCAATCCCCAACTGTTCGAACGCCATGGCCACAGTCAAGAGCTGAATGCCCCAGCGCGTTCCGGCTGCGATCCAGCGGGCCGGAGGTAACCCCGCGTTCACCGCAGCGATGAGGACGGCCTGCGACACGAAATTCGAGACGAGGTACCCGATGATCCCGATCACGGCCGCGGTGACCAAATGGGGAATATACGACAAGAGTGAGTGAGCGGCTTCATTGATCGGGGCCACATCGAGCGCGCCCAGCGATGCCGTGGTGGCGAAGATCACGATCAACCAGTAGGTAATGCGGCCGATAATATAAGACGGATCGGCTTTGATGCCTCCCCGCAGGAGGGCTGCCGCGATACCGATTCGATCACAGAGTCGATCCAGGCCAATGACGCGCAGCAGCCGTTCCATCAAATGCCCCATGCCCCAGGCTACGCCCAGACCAACCAGCAAGAGAATCAGCATGGCCAGGACATTGGGAAGGATGGCAAAGACGCGCTCGCCAAGTGCGGTCACTGGTCCGAGTAACGTATGTTCCCAGCTTGAGGTCATGGCTCGCTCCTTTCAGACTTTGCGCGAGCAGCCCCGATGACTTCGCGCGAGTCATGAGACTGAGGCCAACGTGCGACAAGATACTCTTTCTGTTTCTCGAACGTCCGGCAGAGCGTTTCGATGAGCTGCTCGGCTTCCGCCGAGGTCAACCCTTGGCTATCCAGCACGAATGACGCGGTCTTTCCTAAATAGAGAGGGGTCAGCGCTTTCAGGAGATGTTCTTGTGGGAGCACGTTCCGATGATGCGCGAGGGCGGCGTCATAAATAATTTGGGCCCATAGCGAATCCGGAATGCGGAAATCCCGTAGGGGGACGTTCCGGAGGCTGGACAGCTGATCCAGGGCGTCTTCCGAGAGCATGCGTGCCCAAATATCGTGCAGGTCCGTCAGCCCGAGCTGAAACAAGTCCACCATCCGTTCGACATTGACATTCACCGGCTCAACGCCCACCTCATATTGGAAGCCGAAGAGAGGCACCTTTCGCGAGTCTGTGACGGGGATCCAGGTGGGGGCATGGGCTTCCATCAAGGCGAACAAGGCCCCCACGACCTGTCGCAACATAGAGGAGAGGTCGGCGGCAGGGTCTTTGGGATCATGAATCTTGGCCCCGAGAAAACTCTGACACACCTTCGCTCCGCTCGTAATGGCCTCGGTCGTCATCCAAATATCGATCCCGAAGCGCGCGACATCGGACTCCCAGACGTGCTTCTCGAGATAGTGTTGCGCCAGCTCTCCGGTGAAGCCGAAATCTCCACCGATCGGCTGGCGGACCTCCTGCCCGTAGAGGGCTCGGGTCAGCGGATAGGCGATGCTGTTGGTGATAGTTCCGTCGTACTTGTGGCGTCGATAGTACGGGGCCACATAGTCGTAGCCTTCTTTGAGAATCGGATGAAGGAGCAGTTCCATCCACTCGGGGGTGATGCTGCGGACGTCCGAATCGACGACGGCACAGGCTTTGACTTTGAGCCGTCGAGCGATCTCGAAAATCGTGCGAAACGCGCTTCCCTTGCCTGGGATTCCAGGATACGGCGTGACAATCCGGTGGAGCGTGCTCTGCCGATCACTGATGAAGAGGGGATCCAGATCAACCATCGTATTGGCGACAATAGCTGGAGTGTCATCGGTGGAGCCGCCATCGGAATTCACCAGCACAGCGCGATGACCGTGAAAGTATTTTGCCAGCCCCGCTCCGACGGCGCGGACGACGTGGCCGACGGTCCTTGCATTGTTGAAGCTGGGAATGCCGACCAAGATGTCGGCACTGCGCACGGCTTCCAGCAGGTCCTCGGTTTCAGCGGTGAGTGGAATCAAGCTGTTGTTCATGAGACAGTCTGCCTGGTTTCCGCCGTAGGATCCCAGGCATGGTCCTGTTCGACGGCGTCCATGAGCCGATGAAAAATATCTGGGACAGCATGGGTCACCCGGCTCCAGTTCGAGATCATGGGGACGCCCAACGGGTCGCCGAGGAAGCTGTCCGTCGCCAACGTCATGCCGCGCAGAAATACTTCAACGGCGCGCCGCTCCTCATGGCGGTCAAAGCGCAAACTGTTGATCGCCGCGTCATTTTCGTACCGACTAATCGCTTCTTGCGCGGCTTGGAGATAGGTGGCCCGCAACGTCTTAAGGGTGCCTTCCGAGAGGACCAGCCCTTCGCTTGCCAGGTTGCGGAAGAGCGATTTGGTGATATCGACGCACATTTTCAAGAGGCCCGCGTCAGGATTGTGCGTCGACAGCGTTTGATGCTTGTGTTCATAGGCATCGGCGATATCGGCTTGGCAAATGCGACGGAGTGCGCAATTGCGGTACACCTCGGCCAGCATGCCGACCTCCAGCCCCCAGTCGCCAGGAATACGGTTGATCCAGGCCAGATCTCGCACCATCGCGAATTCTCCGGCCAGCGGGTAACGAAAACTGTCCAGAAACGAGAGGAGGGGATGCGGCCCAACCAGTAACTGTAGACTGCGGATCAGCGGAGTAATGAAGAGACGGGTCACACGCCCATGCATGCGGTCCGTCACGCGGCTGTAATACCCCTTGCAAAATTCGTAGGCGAGGTTCGGATTGGCGACGGGGTAACAGAGGCGAGCGAGGTACTGGCGGTCGTAGCTCACGATGTCGCAGTCATGCAGGGCGATGACCTGGCTTTGCCCCCGGGCCAGCACATAGCCGTAGGCCGTCCAACACCCGCGTCCTTTCCCTTGGTGTCCGATGTCGATTTCATGCGAGACCAAGGTGTTCAGCAGCGCCTGGATCCTGGTCCCGTCGTTCCAGACGACGCGGACTCGTTGGGGGAGCTGAGAAAAGAATTGCTTGGCCAGTCGGAATTCTAGCGCAGAGGCCTGATCCAAAGAAATGACGATCTCGTTGATGTAGCGAACCTCACCCAGGATTTCCACGATGCGCTTGAGGGCGGGACGTTCCAGTTCCGAATACAGTGAGGGGAGGACGAGCGCGATCGGCGTCGTTTTCGCATACCGCTCGAGCTCGTGCTCCAGCTGCTCCGTGTTGGGCTGACCGAGACGGTGGAGAACGGTCACGACCCCATTTTGATAAAAATCAGACACGATGACCTCTCTGCGGATCGCTGATTATTGCTGAACGTCGATCCCGCGTAAAGCCGGGGGAGCGAAGAGATGCGGATGCTTCTCAACCGATTCTACGCTCAAGAATGCAGGGGATGTGCCATCGCTGAGTATAACGAAAGGCTAAGACTCTTGTCACTTCGTGCCGGGGATTCGCTCGAATTCTGATAAAACAGCTCGCAGAGGTGCAGGGAAAAGCAGGCAGGAGTGGAGGGTTTCCCCTATGGCTTATCCGTCGACAGCTTCTTCCCTAGCCGCCTCGCCAATCGCACCATGCCGGGCGATCGATCACTGGGGCTGAGGAGCACGTTCAGGACATGAAGCTGGCTTTGATCGGCAAAGGCAGCGGCAAGGTTCTGTTCAAATTCCCGCTGCGTCCCTACGCGCGAGCCTCTTCCGCCTCCGATCAGGTCGCACACTTTGTCATACTGCCATTCATGCACATCGTTAAAGGGGCCCTCCAAGATCTCTCGCTCCGTCGAATAGCCTCGATTATTCAAAATAATGACAATCGGAGCTTGTCCATAGCGCACGCAGCTGGCTAATTCAGTCCCAGTCATTTGAAAGGCTCCATCTCCTACTAAGACGATGGGCCGCAGGCTGGGGTCGGCAAATGAGGCGCCTAAGGCTGCGGGAACGGCAAACCCCATCGAGGTGTAATAGGCCGGTGACAGAAACTCAAACCGGTGGCGAACATGTAGGTCAGCGGCGGCAAAAAGCGATTCCCCGACATCGGCAATCACGACCGTCTTTTCCGTCAAGACTGTATCAAGATGGCGGAAGAGTCCGCCGAGCGTTACTGGTGCATCTGGGTCTGGTGTCGCCGGTTTTGGAAGGGTTTGAACCGGGAACAGCCGCTGGGAATGAGAAAAGGAGGGCAGTGGAGATTTCACAAGACCCTGGACAAAGTCCTGGAATCGAATCGATTCATACCGATGGTGTTTGATGGCGACGCGGTCGGCGGTGGCATGGATGGTGCGGCCCTCTGATAGTAAGGGCGACGTGGCATCGAGGTCTTCCACATCAGATAGAACAGATCCCAGGATCAGGAGGCAGTCGGAATCGTTGATGAAGTGCTGAACTTCATCACGTCCAATGAGCCCGCCATAGACACCGACATAGAGCGGGTGATCCTCTCGGATAATCGATTTACCAAGTAGGGTCGAGGCGATGGGAATGTTGAGTCGCTCCACTAAACGAGTCAAGTCATCTTGCAGGCCAAATCGACCGACCTCTGCGCCAACCAGCATGGCCGGCTTCTTGGCCGACGCGAGCATGAGTCGTACTTCACTGATCGCTTCTTCCAGGGCCGCCGGGTCACTCGGCGTGTCCTCGATGCAGATCGGCTTCATACCACCCATGAGGGGACAGTGGACCATGTCTCTGGGGATTTCGATATAGATCGGACGGCGGTAGCGAAGCAGGGCGGCAAAGGCCCGATCCATCTCTCGTTCGGCGGTCAGGGGATCATCCAACGTCACGGCGGCCACGGTCATCCGCTCGAAGACTTCTCGTTGAGTGGCAAAATCCCGAACCATATGATGCAAGTAGGGAGTGCGAGTTCGTTCAGACAGACCAGGTGAGCCTGTCAGCAGGACCACCGGCGAACGTTCCGCATAGGCGCAGGCGATGGCGTTGACGGTATTGAGCCCGCCGACGCAGTAGGTCACGCAGACGGCTCCAATGCCGTTGATGCGAGCATAGGCGTCTGCCGCGAAGCCGGCGCAGTCCTCCCGCGTGGTTCCGATGTGCGTGATCGGCGAGGCCTCGATGAGTTGATAGAGAGAGAGGACATAGTCACCGGGAATGCCAAAAATATGGCGAACACCCAGGCGATACAGGCGATCCAACACAGCAGAACCAATGGTAGCTTTGTCGCCCATTCCTCATTTATCCTCACAGGAACGATTGTACTGCTCTGGTGTCAGGAAAACATACTGACCGGGGTTCGTCAAGCAATGAGCGTGTGATGATCGGGCTGACGACAGCCGGCATGTGACCACTCTCGCATAGAGTTCGCTACACCATATGTTACAGGAGATAAGACGATGACACCGATGGCCAAGGTTCGCCTTACGACACTACGGATCCCGGAGGGGCGACCGCTCTGGCTCTTTGCCGGTCATGTCGGACCGCTCGTCGGTCAAGCAGCCGCTGGGGATCTGGTCGATGTCCTGACACCCGACGGGCAATTCTACGGCCGTGGTCTCTATAACCCTGCTTCGAAAATCCGTGTCCGTCTCCTGACCTTCGAGGATGAACCCATCGACGAGGCGTTCTGGCGTGGGAGAATTCAACAGGCGATCCGTCTTCGACAGCGAGTGGTCGCCCAGTCCAATGCCTATCGGCTGATTTACGCTGAAGGTGATCGACTACCGGGGTTGATCGTGGATCGGTACGATCAGCTGCTGGTCATGCAGTGCTTGTCGTTCGGCATGGATAGCCGGAAGGAACTCTTGGCCGACATACTGATGAAGGAATTGAACCTGACAAGGGTCTATCTACGGAATGAGGCCAAGAGCCGCCAACTCGAAGGGCTGCCTCTCGAACGAAGGTTTCTCTGCGGCAGCGGCGTGACGAAAGTGGAGATTCACGAAGGGGCTGCAAAGTTTCTCGTGGATGTCGAGAAAGGTCAGAAGACCGGCTGGTTTTGCGATCAACGGGAAAATCGGTTGGCGACGGCCAAGCTGGCAGCAGGTGCCGAGGTGCTGGAAGTGTTTTGCCACACCGGTGCATTCGG
This sequence comes from Nitrospira sp., assembly GCA_029865345.1. GTDB lineage: Bacteria > Nitrospirota > Nitrospiria > Nitrospirales > Nitrospiraceae > Nitrospira_D. Next base: position 9,947 of record JAOUHD010000068.1, on the reverse strand, counting down.
CATTCATGCCGCGCTCGCTGGAGCCGTATCGGTGGAAGGCCTTGATGTCAGTCTAGACACGCTGGCCATGGCCCAAACACAGGCCACAATGAACAAGGTGGAGGGTCGCTGCATCTATAAACAAGCTGATGCGTTTGAGGAAATGCGCAAGCTGGTGAAGACGGGGAGACGCTATGATCTGGTGATCCTCGATCCTCCGGCCTTCGCCCGCAGCCAACAGGCCTTAGCTGGGGCATTGACTGGGTATAAGGATGTCAACCTCTTGGGCTTGAAGCTGCTGAAGCCGGAAGGATTTCTGGTCACGAGCTCCTGCTCCCATCCTGTCTCTGAAGAAGATCTCTGGAAGAGCATCCGCCTGGCGGCACGCGACGCCAAGCGAGAGATTCGATTAATCGAACAACGAGGCCAAAGCGCCGACCACCCCATCCTCGCCAGTATGCCGGAGACACGGTATCTAAAGTGTTTTATTGTGCAGGTGTTTGAGTAAACTTCAGAACGATTTGGCGAGGCAGTACGCTCCTCATCGTGGCCCGATCCTTCACGGTGGATCAAGACAAATGCTTAGCCTCAGCGACCTGAGGAAACGCCGCCTGCTTCGCGTGGATCGGCGAGCACGAACTACCTACCACCGCCGGTGTCTAGCGCGTGGGCCGGTTGGTTGCTTCATGAGCAACCGAGAATAAAGAAACACTCCCGACCCCTTTTATTCAACTTCTCAGATTATGGAGATGACACTCTGACGACACGGCGCACCGCCGTGTCGTCAGCAATCTACCAGGCGCCACGTTAGGAATAGCCTACACTGGCCAACCAACCGGAGCCATCTCTATTCTGCCCTCAATCATTTTCCTACTTTCAAGAGCCATCCGTCGCCGCGCTCACAGAGGCTGGGGCCTTTCCCTGTAATAGCAACTCTGATGAAGCTGCCTTTGGCCGAGGCGGGGATCTTGCCGCTGACTAGAAACCCACCGAAGTGAGGCGTCACGGTGACCGGGACGTTTTCGTCCTTGATCATCACCGTAATAGTTTTGGGAAATGTCGACTTGGATGCCACAAACGAAAATGCCGATTGCGGCGCGACTTCTATATTGTTGTCTGTTTGTGAGTATGGCTTCGGCAGGAACGTGGAAAACGATACGCCGTCGCAACCATCCACGCTGCCAGAGCCGGAAGGGGCTGAATCATAGCCGGCTCGGACATCGCCGATGTTGCCGAAGGCACTCAGTACTATAACGATCGCTAGGGCATATAGAACATTCACGATGATACCTCGCTGTTGATTGTTGATAGTGGCCAGGATGGCGGGGATCGATGAGTATGGTCTATTGTGTAATCCCTGAGGGGGAAAAAGCAAACCTCGGATGACTCGCAGGGACCGAGGTGAGCGGCTCTCTCGTTGTGGAGACCCTGCACTTTGCCGACGGGAGCATCGCAGATCTGACTGAGTGGTTCCTTTGAGCCAAGCCACCGCGGGTGGCGAATCCGCTGGTGGAGCAAACCATGCCGGAGGATGCGACGTGTAGCTTCGGATGGATAAAAAGTACCGGCAGTCTGTTATTGCAGCCGACGCGCAAGTCGTCGGTGTGCCACCGCGGTTCAGTTGTACACGCCCATACCGATCACAATGAGCACCGCATAGTCTTGCTTCGCGCAGCCCCCGACCGGAGGCATTGCGCCTCATGGCGCAATGGGAAGCGCCGTCTGCTTCGCGTGAGCTGGTGAGCACGTACTACCCACTGCCGCCGGTGTCTAGCACGCGGGTCGGTTGGTTGCTTCATGGTCAACCGAGAATAAATAAAGACTCCCGACCCTTTTACTATATTTATTACCGCGCAGCAACAGTCTGGGACTCACGGGCTGCCAGACTCTTTCGGCGATTATTGGAAATGGTACGGTCGATCATGGCCCCGCAGTTGATGCATTTCCATGCATAGAACACCAGAAAGAAATCCGAGAACCGCTCTAACATCATCATCCCTGTACACTTCGGACATTTCATTGACCCCTCCTCAGGTGGTTAGGCTCATTGCTACCATCGATGTAAAGCAAGAGCTGCGCCAAATTGTCAGATGTCAACATCTCAAGGATTCAAGACATACGTAGTTAAGCTGAGCACGGAGTGTTATCAAAAGTGACGGTGCGAAGAGATGAATCTGTCATTGGTTTGTCAGGTTGTGTCAGAAACTAAAGGGGTCGGGACTCTTTATATGGCGGCATGGTGTCAGTTGCCGAATCAGCTATCCCTTGCACGCGCTGTTCCTGATTCGTCACAGAGAGGTTGGAGATGAGCTGGGAGTCTTTCGTTGAGGTCGCCACGCAAGCTGTCGATGCGCCACCACGGTTCAGTCTTCTACGCCCATGCCGATCACGATGAGCACCGCATAGTCTTGCTTCGTGCAGCCCTCGACTGGAGGCATCGCGCCTCCTGGCGCAACTGGAAATCCCGTCTGCTTTGCATTAGCTGGTGAGCATGAACCACCCACTGTCGCCGGTATATAGCGCGCGGAACGGCAGGCTAGGTGGGTCACGTCGTAGAGTGTCGCGCCTTGATCGAGATCCCAGCGCCTGTCGCCGCGGCTGTCGGTCGGATGAATTGTCAGCACGGCCGTCACTTTGCGGGCGCCCGTGACCACATATTTCCCGGGAGGGAGTGGAATGGTTGGTTGCTCCATGATCAAGCCGTGTTCCTCAAGCCACCAGTCCGTCTCGTCGAATTTCCAGCGAGCCGGGGCGAGGCCACCGGCATTTGTGAGTGATGGATAACGGTTCAGTTTCACGCCTCGAGGACCTGGGTCCAGCGGCCACAGACCCCACAATTGCGCCCCGTTCCCGGAGCTCGCATCTGGATTACCCAAAGCTGCGATGTACTGCGTCGAGATACGCCTGAATTTGGTCTGGCCTCCGCCTGCGGCATACAGCGTCTGAGCTACGACGGCGATCGTCACCAGCAAGACAGCTGCAATGCAGGTGCGGTGAAAGAGGCGCTGCATGCTTCTGGTGCGTCCCGACCGCTGTACAGAGATGCGGATTCTGATCGTCCTGAGTAGTGACATCATCGCGCGACATTCCTTTCAGGGCGGTGGAGCAACCATCAGATCGCCACCATCTTTTACCAGCCCAGCCATAGCGATATCCAGAAAGACATTAACTTCACGATGGGGGCTGGGCTATGACTATCTTGCGGAGGTGTGGAACGAGCACACACTTGATGAACTCGATGAGGATTTTGGAGCGTTGCTGATGACGCTCAGCTTCTTTACGTCCCCGAAACTTGCCGAAGCCTACCATCAGGAAACAAAGGGGACGGGGAGTTTGGAGCAGCTTGCCCAATCGGGGATCGAGATCCTTCCTGATGCGATGCACGAGTACGCGCACCTGGGACGGTCGATCTATCAAGCGCCCTCGGACCACACCATGGTCGGGCGCAATGATCCCTGTCCCTGCGGGAGTGGGAGAAAGCTCAAGAAGTGTTGTAGCGCAAAGGAAGAAACGGGCTCAGGTCCAGTCTTCCACTGACAGGCTGTGTTGCTGAGAGTGCTCGTGCTCAGGAGGACTGAGACAGACAGAGGTGGTGGGTTTCGTCTATACTCGGCACATGTCTTATCGATCTGACGCTACTGCTTCTTTCTCAGCTGAGTCCCGACGAACCTTCTACGAAGGGCATCGGTCGCTGGCCCTGTTCATGCTTTTGGTTGTGTTTGTGGCACCATTTGCGGGGCTCTACGTGGCTGGATTGCTTGGTGTCGTGATTGGGGTAGTGGTCTCGGCTGCGGCCTATGTGCTCACACCCTCTGTCTGGAAGTGGATTGGCGGCTGACCTTGTAAGTCAGCCGCCTTCCTTCGGGAACTATTGCTGGATAGCCGACAAAAGCCAGCGTCCCTCACGCACGCGCATGAAGGTCCAGACTTCGCCCGATTCGGTCGATGTTTCGTCGCTGCCTTCGACCAGGTAGCCTGGTTCTCCGCGCGAAATTGTCGTGGAGACCGTATAGTCACGGGCATTCCAGCGTAGGTCCACGGTTGCATAGTCAGTTGTATCTTCGGACCAGGCTTCACGCACATCTCCCTTGAGCAACTCCACGCCTTCAACGTGATTGTGCACCCCTCGACTGTGATCCTCGGCCAAGGCGGTGCTGAAATAACTTAACATTTCCGGCGTCAGACAGCGTCGTAGTCCTGTCACATCTTGCGTACTCCAGGCGGACTGAATATCTGTCAGCAGTTGCTGAAAGGCGGCTTTATCTTCGGTGGTCACAGTGTAGGCCGTATCAGTGGTTGGCCTGCCGGCGCTGCCATTGTTGGACGAGATGTCGAGGAGGCTACCCCTCGTGGCTGTGCTGCGCGAGAGTCCGGTGAACACGGGAGCAGGTGTCTGGCGGAATCTTTTGAAATAGTAGAGCGCACCGCCTCCGACCAACATGAGCAGGAGGATCAGCCCGAATGAGTTGGATGAGTTGGATGACGAAGCTGGCTCTTCGGTGTCCGTCGTTTTGGCGCTGCTTTCCGTCGCGCCGAAGAGCATATGCCCGATCCAGCTTCCGGCCAGACCACCGGCGATTCCAGCGAGCAGGGGGTTGCGTTGCAACCATGACGGTGATGTGGTCGGAGCAGGCTGGCCCATGGGGCTGTTGGCGGCGTTTGGCGGCGGGGCTGTCGACGGCTTGGCGGTGGCGGACTGTTCAATCGGCTTCGCGCCGTTGTCTTGATGGGTACGGGATCCACGGCTGCCCATGCTTCCGTAGCCCCCACCTCGTGAGCCGCTTGAAAATCCTCCGCCTGATCCTCCGCGGGCCTTTGCAAACGAGAGGGTCGGGAGGCCGACGAGTGAGGCAATGATACAGACCGCTATGAGTTGTGAACTCTTGACCATGGGTTTCCTTTCGCAACAGGGTGGCACACTTTGATTGGCACAGGTCCTATCCTAGCAGCTTTGAGCATGAAAAGCCTGAAGCGTGTTCCTTGGATGAAGGCAGTGGTTGACTCTTGAGTTGGGTCAGTTGTTCACATGGTGATGTGAACAACTGACCACGGGTACTGGCAGAGGGCGAGAACAAAGGTATTCGCGGTCTTCTATTGAGCGCATTCCGTCAACAGGTCGCCATTGGGGGACGATTGAACTCAGCGACCACGGGAAATACCAATGCGGCGAAATCCCAGTAGCGCATGCGGATCGCCTCTGAGTGGGTGCCCCCCTCAAACACGATTTGCTCGTCGCCAGTGAGTGACCGATCGACATACACCGGAAGCCCATAGAGGGTACCGAGCGGCGGCATGGCGCCGACTTCGCAGTCGGGGAAGAGGTATGAGATTTCCTCTTCAGTTGCAAGCCGAACGCGGTGAGTTCCAAAAATCTTCCGTAGACGCTGGACGTCCACTTTCGCCGTCGCCGGCAGCACCGTCGTGACAAATCGCTCCTTCACTTTCACGATCACCACCTTTGCCATTTCCTGCTCTGATACATGGAGCGTCTGAGCGACGGCAGCCGCTCGGAACATTTGCGAGTGAGGCAAGACATCGTAATGAACATGCTCACGATCAAGATGAGTTTTAAGCGTCCGTGGAATGGGCATAGGAGGACCTCCTCTGGTAGCCGATCTCCAGACGGAGACCGTTGGTGGGTGTTCTTACCGGAAGATTGCTCGGGAACGAGAGGACGATGGTCGGAAGAGAGTACATGATTACGACTCCACGTCGATCATGACGCCCAGGAGTTCACAATAAGTATAGCCCTTTTATAAGTATGCGCAAATGTGTCGGGCGAATTCAATAGGCCTTTTTCTGTTGGAGACTGTGTGTCCGGCTATGGTTGGTGAAGGGACCTTCGTATCTGCTCACTGCGGAGGGGATTGGCGATGTAACCGATTCAGCCCGTCGAGGGCCGCGGTGCGGTAGCATTCGGCCATCGTGGGGTAGTTGAAGACGTTGTGGACGAAGTACTCCACCGTTCCCCCATAGGTCAGGACTGATTGGCCGATGTGAATAAGTTCAGTGGCTCCCTGGCCGATGATGTGGACGCCCAAGAGCGTGTGCGTGTCGCGGTGAAAGACCACTTTCAAGAGACCGTGGAGCTCGCCACTGATATGGCCTCTCGCCATTTCCCTGAAAAAAGCCCTTCCGGCGACGTGCGGGACGCCGGTAGCCGTGAGCTCTTCCTCAGTTTTACCCACCATTGAAACCTCGGGAATGCTGTAGATGCCGTAGGGAATCACCTTGATGTCGTGCGACTCGGACACCTGAAAGGCGTGGCAGGCGGCGAGGCGGCCTTGTTCCATGGCCGTCGCGGCGAGCGCGGGAAATCCGATGACGTCACCCGTCGCATAGATATGGGGAATGGCCGTTTGGTACTGGCTGTTGACGGAGAGCTGCCCCTGCTGGTCAGTCGAGAGGCCGATGGCGGGGAGGTTCAACGCGTCCGTATTCCCGATCCGTCCCATGGTGTAGAGCAGCATGTCGGCGGTCACCGTCTCGCCATCGTGGAGTTGGATCGCCGGGCGCTCGGCTTCATCCACGCCGATGCTAAGATGCTCTTGTCCAAGTCGGATCGCGACCCCATTCTGCAGCATCTGGGAGTCCAACGCCTGCGCAATTTCCTGGTCCAGGAACCGCAACAGCTGAGTTCGCCGGTCGATGAGGGTGACCGTGATCCCAAAGGCGGCCAACATCGACGCATACTCTGTTCCGATGACACCGCCTCCGATGACAATGATACTGGTAGGGTTCTTGGTCGTGCGGAGGAATGAGTCGGAATCGCACACGATCACGTCGTCGAAGGGGATCTCCGTGGGGCGGCGTGGTCGTGACCCCGTGGCTAGGACGATGACTGAGGCCTGGACGTGATCGATAGGCCCATCCGATCTCACCACGCTCACGGTATGGGGATCGACAAAGCTGGCTGTGCCCTGGATGATCTCGATGCCGTTACGCTGTAACTGGTTGGTGATCACAGCGACTTCGGTCTCGATGACCTGGTCTTTGCGTGTCATGAGATCGGGGAGCGTGAGCTGCTTGGTGAGCGCTGCGCCCAGCTGGTGTAATCCTCGCCGTCCTAAGCCATGAATGTACTCGATCGTATCCTTGAGGGTCTTGCTGGGTAAGGTGCCTGTATTGAGCGAGGTTCCGCCGAGTTGTCGCGCTTTCTCGATGATGACTACGCGTTTGGACAGTTTCGCCGCTTGGACTGCGGCTTTCTGGCCGGCTGGTCCACTGCCGACGACCACCATGTCATAGGATCGCATAGAGGATTTCACTTCTCCGTCTTATCGGTGCGCAGCGCCTACGATATCCTGGCGAGCCCGACTCGCCAAGAAAATAGAGGATGTCGGAAGCGTTGGCTGCCAGAGGTCAGCGGGCCAGCTGAACGTGGCTATCCTGGCCGTCCACTTCCCACCTGATTGCGCCGGTTAGTGTGAACCTCCTACAATGCGCCCCTGATTCGTTGCGCCTATGTGTGTCGGGGTGGGAGCACAGTCCATGCTTCCGTCTCGTCTTATTCAGGAGGCCTCATGGATTCTGATCTGATCAAGCAGCTCGGGCCGCTGGCTGCGCTGGCGGGTGTGTGGGAGGGAGATAAAGGCGCGGATGTGGCGCCGTCGGATGATCGGGGTACGGAGCAGAATCAGTTTCGCGAACGGATGACCTTTGAGCCAATGGGACCAGTGCGCAATCACGAGCAAGTATTGTATGGCTTGCGCTATGCGACGGTGGCGCGGCGGATTGGGGAACGTGATCCGTTCCACGAGGAGGTGGGCTACTGGCTCTGGGATCCTGGCGAGGGGCAGGTGTTGCGTTGTTTCATCGTACCGCGCGGGGTGGCGCTGATTGCCGGTGGCACGGCAGCGCCAGCCGCCACCACGTTTACGCTGGTGGCAGAGGCGGGATCGGACACCTATGGGATCTGCTCAAATCGGTTCCTCGACAAGGAGTTCAAGACGGTGCGTTACGAATTGACGGTGACGGTCCTCGACCAGAACCGGTTTCATTACAAGGAGGATACCCAACTCCGCATGCCGGGGCGGCCGGATCTGTTTCACCATACGGATGAGAATACGCTGACACGCGTCATGGGGTAACCGACTGGGGGCACCATGTTGTGAACAGATCAGCGCTGACCCATACCCGCTGATGGCGCCGGTGTTCTGAGAGGGCTACGCCCCAGCCGTCAAATTCGACGGCCGCGCGTGGCGGGATTTTGGGTGTGTGGTTTCTTGACCTGGTGCTGGACGGGTTGTATGGTGAAGGAGTATATGCGGCACATTCTAAGAATGAGGTGGGTCTTTGGCATCAGCGCCACGATCGGTTTTAGTTTGTGCTGGTCGCTTTCCTATGCGGGCCCAACTGAAGATAGACATTCAGCGATCGGACCAGCCACCTCCAGCGTCGCGGCATCTTCGGGTGCTGTCATGGTCACGGAGGCGACAACGGGGCAGGGGCCCCTGACAGTGGAGAGCATGGGAGGCCTGAGAGCTGTTCCGACCCTGACGAAACAGATTGCGGTGGGAGGAACGAAGCTGATGCCCTATATCGGTGCAGGGTTTGGGGGCGGCTATCTCACGGAGTTTGATCGTTCCCAGCATGCTTTGCCATCCTTCTCGTCTTCTTCTGGCTCCACCAATGCCGGACTGAGGAGCCTGTTTGGACAACACCTCATTCCAAACGAGGTCCAGCTGGGCATCCGTTTTCCCTTCTAAGCATCTACGATCCTGCTCCGTCTGTGCGACACGTCAGAGCTCATCATCTACAGGCAGAACGGAGGTCCTACTGTGAAAACGGGCTATCGGTTACTCTTGGTCGATAGAGATGGCGTACTGGTGAGTGAATTTCAATTGACGGAGCATGCCCTCGCTCAGCCGGAGGCCTTTGTGGCTGCGTTGCAAGAGTCGATCGAGTCAGTGGAAGAAGCAGAGCAATAAGGAGGATGTCGGCGAGTGTCAGGACAACGACATGGGCAGGGGAATCCCGCCCACATCGTTGCGGCAACGGTCAGTTCCCTACCTTGAGCAGCCACCCATCGGTTTTGTCACAGTCACTGGGCCCTTTGGCGAAAATATCGAGTCGGATGTAGCTGCCCTTGATGCTGGGGGGCAGTTTCCCCTTGACCTGGAACCCATAACCGACCGGGGTGACAGTGATCGGAACTTTTTCTTCCTTGATTTTCACAGTGATGCTTGCGGAAGTCGTGGCCTTGGATGCAAGGAATGAAAAATCCGATTTCGGTGCCACGGTGACATTGTTCTTCTCTACCGAGAAGGGAGGAGGTGTGAACGTAGAAAAGAGGACCTGGTCACAGGCGGTTATGTCGGTACCGATATTAGGACTTGGATCATACGCCCAGACTGGGCCGGCGGTACCGCAGACCCCGACTGCAAGAACAAGCCGTAGAAGATTTCGCAGACTCACGGTTATGCCCCTCTCTTTTTATGGTGGTTGACGATTAGGTCCGCACTGACAACGCGGGGATATTTTGTACGCGTGAAATAGAAAAAACAACCCCCCGGTCGTTTGAATCCTGTAGGTCGTGTGGAGGCGAGCGTTGCCCTGTCACTGACCGATCTGAATGACTCGTGCAGATGAGTTCATCTTGTGTGTGAAAATAGGAGAGCTTCCGTTTGGTTGTTCTGCTCCGTAGTGCAACTTGATCACGTAGAGAGAAAAGTTACCGGGCCTCTTTTTGCGTACTCAACCAGCCCTCGGGCACTGCTGTGTGCCTGGACAAGGGGGTTGTTACAGTCTCGCCAGCCGGTACGAAACAGGAGATGGTATTTGTTGCGCGATGGCTGGTAACGGCCACGAGCGGAAGTTCGGCTCCGAGATCGCACCGCCGTAAAGCGGTCCTCTGCCCTGTCGCGTTAACGGCCCAACGACGAGCCGGGCCGAGCATGCGCAGCGAGCAAGGGAACGCCCATCGACCTCGCCGCGAAGGGGGCGTCGGCTCCTTCGTGTTGTTAGCT
>JAOUHD010000207.1 GCA_029865345.1 Nitrospira sp. | reverse complement strand
GCCGTCAACGTATGCCCCAAGGCCGCCTGCTGCCACACCCGCTTCTGACGGTACAGGAGGTCGATAAGCCCAAGCGTCAGCATGTTACTCATCCCGGCCCCGAAGAGGTTGCCGGCCGCCAGGTCCAGAGCATCGATCCATCCGGCGCTCATCGTGCTGAAGACTTCCGGCAGGGACGTGGCAGCTGCCATCAACACGACGCCGATCCACAATCGCCCCAAGCCGGTCAGTTCAGCAATTTGATCCCCATAGCGTGAGAGTTTCGTCCCTGCGAAGACAATCGCGCCTGCGGAGACCATGAAGAAAAGCCACGGAAGGAACATGCTCGTGTCTCTGGATGGGGCCAGAGCAACAGAAAGCGACCGTAAACGGGGGATAAGCCGAGCCAGCGGGTCAGCGACGGTCGGTCTCCTTCCCGCCTAAGGCCGGCTCACCATTGATTGTGGAAGAAGAGGAAGTATCCGATCGCGACGACAATTGCTTGCAACAGAATCAACCAACGCATGAAGCCCCATTTGGTCTCCGCCTTGGCCTCCTTCAGTCTCAGGGCCGCTTGCAGAGAAGGTTGCGAGAAGATAAAGGTCGCGACCAGTTCCCTGGCGTCCTCCCGGCTCATGTTTCTCTCAAGCTGAACCTCATCGACCGCTTTGTTGCGATCGCCTTGCGACAGCGCCTCCAATGCCTTCCTGGGAAGATCGTATGCCACTCTTGATTCCTCCGTCATTGTCACCGGCAGAGTCTACCAGAAAAGACCGCTGCGCGTCTTCCTGATTTCCTCTGTGCCCTGAGTGAGACACATGGAGACCGAGGCCTGGATTCTCCCCTGGTTAGTTCCTCTATAATGAGTGTGTGCTCCCCAAACCCCACAGGCCTCATACTCAATGAGGCCTCAAAGAGGAGGATGATCATGACAACCGTCACTGAACAGATCCCTTTACACGAACAAGTCCGATCGTTTGTCGGCACACATCGCCAATACAACTGCCACGACGAATGTAGCCGAAGCCGAGGGCTGAAATGCCGGCTTGCCATCCACTTCGGGAATAGCAACATCCAGTCCCACTCGACCTCCCAATAACCAATACACATGCCAGAGTGAGAGCGTGAGAAACGTGACAATGAGCGGAAGCGCGATGATGGTCGTCAGAGCCACCGCCGAGCGTCCTTGGAATAGGCAAGGTACCGCTCGCCGAACGATTGACGCAACACCTCCTCCTCACGTGGAATGTGAAAGAAGTTGAAAGCCAGGAACGTGCTAAGCACAGCCATATACATTGGGGCCGTGCCAATCCACAAGGCCACGCCGAGTAACGACACGAGGACTCCGACATACATTGGATTGCGTGAGAATCGAAATGGGCCGTCACACACCAGTTGAGAGGATAGTGTGTCGACAAAGAGAGTGGTATTTCTGGACGTGAAGAATATCCTGCCAAGGACCGAGTTGGGAATGGATGAGCCAAGCTGACAGAACAACGAGCATGGCCACGAACGGAGGTTGAAGTATGAGGGACATGGTGGATGGCTGACGACCTAACCAACGGCCTCATCATGACTTGGATTCATCGCCACAACCAAATACTCACGCTGGTACTCACGGCATGGCTTAGAGCATCATGGCATGATCGTAGAGATATCGACCATTTTGATGCACCAATACCAGTTCCGCCACAAACTCGCCCTTGGCTTTGGTAACGCGCTGTTTCCACACGATGGCTGCCGACTCAGGCCACCTGAACACGGCGACCAGTTGACGCTCAGCAAAAAATCCTTTCTCTGCCTGATATTGCTGACACACCTTTTGAGATGCTCTTTGCTCACGACCTTCTTCATCCGATCACTGAAATCCCTGACATGCGCCTTATAATCGATCCGGGTAGAAGCCTTCATCAGATTATCCATGATCGGCGTTGTGATCTCGAGAATGTCCGTGCCTGACAGATCCTCTAAATTCATACCGCCTCCCTGACAGACCAACGCTCCGGTTCAGCAGCAACCCGCTGTTTATCGAACCGGCTCTCACAGGCATAATGGGCCTCGTCTCACTACCACGCAGCTTCACCGATCTTTTCGGCTTCATAGTAATTATTTTCCCCTTCATCGACATGCGTGCGGATCACGCGAAGTCCATTGCGTTCGAGAGCGCGAGTGTACGCGATTCGACCGAGCGACCAACAGTCGAGACCGGTGGCGACATCCTGCCAGATTCCTGTTTCGACAGGCGCCGTGAAGAGAAAACGACCTCGTGGCACGAGGATCTCCGCTACCCGACGCAGAAAGGCCAGCTGCTCGTCCTCGCGTAGAAAAGACACGAGGCCGATCGAGATGACCGCCTCGAATGTCCGCCCGAAGTAGTCACTGTCAAGGGCCGTCGCGCATTGCGTGGGAATCGTGGGGAAACGTAATCGAAATTGTCTCAGCAAGGTAGGAGATGTATCGATCGCCCAGACCGCGAGCCCGGAGTCCACAAGGACCTGCGTAATGGGATACCCTCCGCCGCAGGCGATTTCGACAACGGAAGTACCAAACGGGAAAGATCTTGCCCAGTCCTGAACAACCTCAGCGCCTACACGGGACCGATCTCGATCCTCAAGATACGTCAGTGCCTGCGTTTCATAGAACCGTGCCGCATCCATCGTCTGTTTCGTCCCTCAATGCCAGTTCACGATATTCTGATCCGCCCCTGCTTCAAGAGAGGAATATCGTCAGGGTTCACTCCGATGAGGGCATGCACTCGCCGAGCACCGCGATCAATCGCAGCATAGCCGTTTCTCCGACAAGGCTGTTGGTCACCTACACAAAGCTACTATCTTCGATGTGCAGGCAAAAATCCAGTTGCCGGGTAGCGCTCACAAGAAAATAGATATGGCACCCACGCCGAGCGTCTGCTGTGTACCGAAGTGAAACAATTTGGACTCTCATGGCCCGTTTCATCGTTGACGAGGCTCAACACAGGTAGTAGCGTGACACATTAAGGCCTCTTGTGGGACCTACCATCGCAGGGGGCGTAATTTAAGACTGAATTAACGATGAAGCCCGTCGTTCAACTGGAACCAACTGGATGTGGAATCGCCAGCGTCGCCGCCCTTGCTGGTGTGAGCTACACAGCCGCAAAGCGAGTCGCGAATCGCGATGGGCATCTCTGCAACGGACAGCCGATTGTGGTCCGAGACAACGTATGTATGTCGACTCCTGACACACTATCGGCTTCAACCATCGGCACGACCAACGCCGTTTGCCTCCTGGGATGCGCTCCCAGATCGAGCCCTCTTAGCCATCAAGTGGCATCGTACAAGGGGGCGGGCATTTTGGCATTGGGTTGTCTTCGTCCGAGATTCGAGTGGAGCCTACGTACTGGATTCAAAGAAGACCTTGAAGCATCATGTGCGAAAGGACTTCTGGTGTATGAAGCCTCGGTGGTTTATTGAGGTTCATTGAGAGGCACATCTTTCAGCAACGAAAAGATCAACCGTCGGCATCCAGGATAGGATGTGACTCTCATCAAGCCACTGACCGCATGTGTTGCGTTGTAGGGAATCCTCCGTCCCAACGTGTGGGGCAGGTCGATTGTTCATTCATCAATGAATGCGGAATGGTCTTCCCCGGTCTCGGCTGCCCGTACTAACCCCGTTTTTGAGTACGATAGGCTTCTAAAATCTTCGCAACAGCGTTTTCCGGGAATGCGAAAGGTTGACTGGTCCATGCGGATCCTGCAAACAGCAGTTCTCTACTTTCTCTTGGTGTTCGGTACGGGGTTCGTGCTGGGAACCGGGCGGGTACTCCTCGTTGTTCCACTGCTCGGTGAAAGAGCGGCTGAATTGTTGGAGATGCCGCTGATGTTCGCCGTTATTGTCGCCGCAGCCAGATGGGTCGTCCGTCACAGGCTCGATGCTCGGCAGCCTTCGGCACTGCCTGTTGGCTTCATTGCCATGGGTTTCGTCTTGCTCGCCGACCTGGTAGTGGGGGTATGGCTCAGAAGAATGTCGCCAGCCGAGGTGTTTCTGAACCGGGATCCTGTGTCAGGCGCTGCCTACTACGCGGCTCTCCTGCTCTTCGCCGCCATGCCGGCGATCATGGCTCGCCGCTGACAAACCTAAGGAAGGTCTGATTTATTCCCCCGCGGATTCAAGTAGCCAGTGCATAATTTCAGCGACGGCGTGATGGAGTAACCTCTTGGCACACCAAGAGGTTATGAATGAGGACGTATCGTCGGATCACGTACGAAGATCGATGTCAGCTCTATGC
>JAOUHD010000067.1 GCA_029865345.1 Nitrospira sp. | reverse complement strand
CGCCTAGACTCAAGTACGAGCGAGGGGAGAGGGGGTTATGGTCGAGGTTCTTCCTCCCTGACGTTTGAGTTGCCCTAACTGTATTGTTGCTTGCACTCCCTTCTTCTTTCCCGCGCAACCGTTTCAGCAGTCTCAGTCGCTTCGACGTCACAGAGTGCCTTCAGGCCATGATCGGTTCCTACAGCTTTTGATTCTTGGTTCCGCCTGCTAGGGGCACGTGATGTCGTTGCCTGAAGTCTGGATAAATCCCAGAATGTGCAGAGAACGTTCCCAAAGCGCCGGAATTCTTGAAAGGAGTCCAAGATGGTGGGCTATGCCGCGATATTCTTATGCCTCGGATTGATTGCCGGAGGGTTGCAGTGGGCTGGAATAGCCACGGTTGCGACTCAGAGTTCCTGGACCCTGCTTGCGAGCGGGATGGTATTGCTGATGATCCACATGGCGGTGGGACGCATCGGCCGGGTGTCCTAACCAATTAGATTCACCGTGGAGATGCTCAGAGTGAGAGAAGGGGATTATGACAACAGAAGAACAGATCTCGAAGATGAAGAAAGCGATCGCTCAGGCCATCAAGGTGATGGGAGACCGGTTTGGATCGACGGAGCAAGATGTCGAACGGGCCATCCAGGAGCTGAAGGCATCGATGCAGGGGGCGTCGGAGCCTAGTCTTTCCATGAAAACCGTGCCGGGGGTAGCCACCCCATCACCTATGGAGCTGTAAGTCGCCATTGAGGCGTACGTGTGTCTGTAACTGGAAGGAGTATGAAGCATGACCGTTCAATCTACCGTTCATAGTCACATCGACATCACGGATGCGCTGGCTCGATTGTACGTCTTTTTGGCGCAAAGCATGGATCGTTGTGTGAGCGAGGCGGCACGGATCAGCTATCCAGAGGCCGAATTACAGTCGCATCTCGCCGCGACCAGGGCCGCTGTACTGGAGATGCTGTCAGTCAACCACGTGGTCAAGGCCAAGGTGGAGGAGGAATGCAATCGGGTCCACTCGCTTATCATGGCCTGCCTTGGGGACGGAGTCGAGAAGGCGTTTGCGCTGGATGCGCTGAAGGCGGAGCGGGCTACGCTGAAACACAAGACCATGGCGTTGAGTGATCTGCTTGCGGTCTTTCGCTCGGCGTGACAGGAAACTGAATAGGGTCTGTTGTTTCAGGCTCAGCTCGAGCGTGAAGCGGCGGGCACAATTACCACGGAGGACAGTATGAAGACCACACCACGGACATATGTCTTGACGCTGAATTCACCGTCTCGGAAAGGCCTTCGGCTCTGGACGGGGGAGAGTATCCATACCCTGCGCCATTGCTCGGTCAAACAGATCGGTCTGGCATTGAGAGAAATGCAACAGAGCGTGGATAGCCTGCAGGCCCCCGTCTCATCGTCGGGTGGATCCTATTCACTGAACCGCGGCCGATAAGAGGAAGGTGAGTGATGGTACGCATACGAACGCCGTTCAATCTGGACACATTCCTTAATAAGACCGACAAGGACGTTACGATTCTCTCGTCCCCCAAGCGTCAGATTCTCTTTTCACAGGGGGATACGACTGATGCGGTCTTCTACATCCAGGCGGGCAAGGTGAAAGTGACCGTGCTCTCGGAGCATGGCAAGGAAGCCGTCGTGGCGATTCTTGAGCGGGGTGCGTTTTTTGGAGAATCCTGCCTCGTGGGTCAAATAATTCGTACGGCGACTGTGACCACCCTGGAAGACTCCCGCATTCTCCGCATCGAGAAAGCCACGATGCTCCGCATGCTTCAGGAACAACCCAGATTTTCCGAGGCATTTATGTCCTATTTGCTGACACACGCGATCCGAGTCCAAGGGGATTTAGTGGATCAACTATTTAATTCCAGCGAGAAGCGGCTGGCGCGGGCGCTGCTGTTGTTGGCCCACTTTGGGAAGGAAGGCAAGCCGGAAACGGTCATTGCGAAGATCAGTCAGGAAACCTTGGCCGAAATGGTCGGCACCACCCGCTCGCGCGTCAGTTTCTTTATGAATAAGTTCCGCAGGCTCGGGTTCATTGCTTACAAAGGTGGGTCGCGCCAGAATAACGGATTACACGTGCATAGTTCTCTTCTCAGCGTCGTCCTGCACGACTAGAGTCTCCCCTCTGATTCTGGTTCTTTAATTCAATCACGTTAGACCTGCCTACGTTCCGCCTCGCCTCCATTGTGCAATCGTTCCCTACTGAGCAATTGTGAACAGACTGTAGCTGAGTGCTTCGGTATCCTCATGTAAAAATTGAGGTGTGTGATCTGTCCGAGCGAAGACGCGGGGAAATCGAGTTGGAACAGGCCTTCAATGAGAAGACTGCGGAATTACGACAGTCGCAGGAACGTCTTCAGACACTGGCGAGCGAGTTGAATCTGGCCGAGCAACGTGAACAGAAACGCCTCGCCAATGAACTGCACGACCATCTGCTGCAGAAGCTGGTTGCCGGCGAACGTTGGGAAAGCGACATGCAAGATTGTGCCCAGATATTGGCCAGCGTGATGAACGGGAGGACAGGCGTTAGTCTGTTCCCCGCAGGCCGGCTGGTCTGACGATCACATCTGAGAAGATCGATCGTGTGCTGGCTGAGGTTCAGGCGGAGATTGAAGTGCTACGGCGGGAGAGGACCAAGTTGGGACTGGTCCGGGGAGAATTGGTCTGCATGGAAGCCAAGTGGAGCGGGCTTCACTGTGCAACACCTCGTTGACGTAGTAGGCTCTCGGCCGGATCTCTTGGAGTCCACAGAGCCGGAGGACCTCCAAGGCGCAAATCTTCTTCACTCATGGGCCAGAACTACTGGCGGCTACGCCGGCGCGCAAAACGGTATAAATTTCTGTCCGGCTTTCGCCGTCAAGATAAAGTCTCGCTCACCAGCAACCCACCACATCGTGCATATGCCATAAGTCCTTTTCTCCTGGTCTGTTCGACAGCCGCGGACACTATTTGCCTACCAATCGACCATCGGATACCTCACCAGGCCACAGAGCCATGACGGACCGTTAATTGAGTAGAAGCTGAGCCTAATCTCTCAGTTTCGAAAAGTTAATGAGGGTGGCTATATGACGCGCCCACTGCAATGCTTGCAAACTGTTCGGCTTTGATCAGACTGCGAAGAGGTTTCGGAGGATAGTGTAGGGAAGCTCAACAGATGTGCGGCATCGTCAGCGGACTAGAGGGCAGTACCTCGGCAAAAGTCCCATTTGAAGGAGGAATGCACAATGCCAACGACTCTCCTCAGTAAGCGGTCGTTCTGTGTGATGTTCCTCCTGTTCGCTGTCTCGTGGGTTGCGGTCTTGGCTCAGGCATCAGACTTGCCACCGCTTACGCGTGCGCCTGGATTCGCCACTACCATCGAGCCGAGAATTGCAGCCGGGGCGGTTGAAGATACGTTGAAGGCCTGTATGCCCAGGATACCGAAGGACGCCAGTATCGGCCAGCGCATGACCGCTAAACAGAGTTGTGGACGGGATGAACGCGATCGGAACCCCTTCCTGGCCATCCCCGGAGCGCAGAGCATACGCCATGAACGGCGTTGATCACGCTCAATAGGAGATCGGCATCTGAGATCATTCGGCGACCTCGGGACTCCGAGATTCTGCCATGCCCTATTTAGCTACATCAGTACGTGGGTATCTGTTAGGATGGATCGAATTTGTGATTGGACTTCCGGCCAGGGTTACTCGATCGCTGTCAGGGGCGGGAATAGGCGTAATGCAGAACGTAGGGATCACTGTAGCGATGATCTGGCTTGTGGCGGGAGCCGGAACCATAGTGTTGTTGTATTATGCCGTCAGGCTCTCCCATGCGTGGATGGCGAGCGGGCGTGTTGCCGCAAGTCACTCGGCCATCCGGTCGAGGCTCGCGGTGGTTTCTCTTGACACGCATATCGCCACGGAATGGACCGACGGCCGCAGACGGTTGGATGTGTTACTGGCATTGATTGAGGTTCTCGCGGCGTCGCTGAAGCAGGAGGTGGAGAAACTCAACCGGCTGGATACCTCCGATCCATTATATGAACACACCGCACGCGGGATGGTGAACCCTACCTTGCGTCGTTTCACCTTCGACCAACATCTACGGGATGAGTGCCGCGTGTTGGTTCCTCTCCTGGAGTTCTGTGGCAGGGATCTCGCTGAATCTCAGGGGATGAACACCACCGAACAGTTAGTGGCGCTTGCCGAAATCAAGGCGGCGATACAGTCCGTCGATCGCGGCTGATTCCCGGAACCATATACAATCCTGATGGGTTTGGCGATCTGTTCTAATGCGCTGACCGCACGCTGGATTGGGATACAGTTTGCACCTCCCGTTTCAGAAACCGCCCTTAAGCAGGGAACGTTCATGATGCAGCATCAACTGCTTGTGTTGGCGTTCTTCCTCGTTCTCCTTGTGCTGTTCTACCAGATTGCCGTGATCTTTGCGCCCTTTCTTGTCCCCGTCCTCTGGGCCATTATCATCGCCCGCATGACTCATGGCCTGTACGTGAAATTGGTTCATCTACTTCGGGGGCGAGACGCACTGGCGGCAGGTCTGCTGACGTTTGCGATAATGTTTCTCGTCATCTTCCCGATCCTGTCTCTGCCCGTTCTGCTCGTGCAGGAAACAACGATCGCCTACCGAGTGAATCCAGCCTAATCCTTCCTGCCGCAGGAATTGCTTCCCTACTGAGCAATTGTGACCAGACAGGCATCGGGGGTCTTGGCATACTATTCATCAATAGTCGCTATCTGTCCCAGCCAAGGAGGTGGCATCATGACCTGCCGAGTCGCCCGCTCGTATCAACACTTCGTCCAGATGGAGCCGGTCCCCTGCTCTGAATGTGGATCGACCTATATGGACGTGCGTGTGGCCTCAGGGACTCTAGGGCCGCATCTGTGTCCGATCTGCGCCCAGTCTTTGAGCCCGCGCGTCATGTCTTCCATCCACGCGCCGCGCGTGCCGATGAGACATCAGCAGGTCGCCTGAACGGGTATCGCCGGGATCCCCGCGTGATCAGCGAGGCAAAGGGCCACGACCCTGCTTGAAGGCTCTCAACGATCGCGACTTTTGCAACGAAATCGAGAGCGTGATCATGGGGCCCGATGCTTCATTGCTTGGTTATATGGAGACGAACTGTAAAGGCCGGAGAATGGCATTTGTCTCAAACCACCGGGTCCTGGACCTTGATAAATTCCAGATGGCCAATGACATCGAGTCGTTGCGGGTCGAATGTAAATGGGAAAGAAAGACGGAGTCTGTTCACGCCGGCGAGCATCCGTAGTTACGGCTGAAGGATTTTCACCGATGGGAATGCGGGTAGATTACGCATCTCACTTTAATCAGGAGGAAACACCATGCTGAGTTGGGCTGTCACATTTCTTGTCGTTGCCATTATCGCAGGAGTATTAGGTCTCTCCGGGGTGGCCGGGACCGCGACCAACATTGCCTATGTCCTGTTTGTCCTCTTCGTGATTCTTGCGCTGGTCGGTTTTCT
Source organism: Nitrospira sp. (assembly GCA_029865345.1). Classification (GTDB taxonomy): domain Bacteria; phylum Nitrospirota; class Nitrospiria; order Nitrospirales; family Nitrospiraceae; genus Nitrospira_D. Next base: position 11,725 of record JAOUHD010000067.1, on the reverse strand, counting down.
CACGGGTCGTAAGCCAACTGTCTAGCGGCCGATTTGCGAACATGACTAAGCCTTGCGTCGTCCGCGCACTGAGGTTGTGATGGTGTGTCATACATGTCTGGTCTGGCCTGAAGGCGTTGTCAATTGAACTCCCATTCGGCAGGCCGGGCAGTATGACAACCAAACCACCCAACTACCAGTGCCATCGCTTTTCCTCAGCAATCATCAGCCACGCCATCTGGCTCTATCATCGATTGTGTTTGAGCTTCCGTGAAGTCGAAGACCTCTTAGCTGAATGTGGAGTCACGGTGGCGTACGAAACCGTTCGCCGGTGGTGTCAGAAGTTTGGGCCAGCCTATGTGCATAAGGGATGGTGTCACTGCTCGATCCATCGGTTCCATTGTGCGTACCGCCGTTTAAGTTGACAATGCCGTAATTATAGAGCGAGCAATTATAGACAGCCAGCTTGGATGACTCGAAACCGGAGTGTGCCATGACCCTTTTCTCTCGTCTTGTTTCCCATCAGAGGCTCGGAGTACGGGGCGCGCTTCTGTGCCTCGCGGCGAGTGCGGTCTTTCCTCCACCTGTTATGGCTGGAGGCTTGGACCAACTTTCTGACCTGACCGACAAAGCAGCTCAAGCCGTAGTCACCCTCAAGGTCCGCGACAACTTCAACAGCGAATATTTGTACGATGTGAGCGTGAAGAACTTGTCGTCCGATTCTTTGGTGGGGGAGTCGCTCATTATCGTTCTCGACAAGATTACCAACATCGGTGGAAACGAATGGATGGCGGGCACGAGCGAGTCAAACCTAACACGCATGGACATCCTGGGGCAGGACGGCGAAACGGATGACGGCAAACCGTACTTCCGCATTCCTCGCGGATCCGGTCCAGATCTGCCTCCCTACACCGAAAGTAATCCTGTTAGTGTGCGGATCCGCAACAAGGACTATCTCATCGTGTTCACTCCGGTGTTTCGTGTGTATGGAATGAAACGGCCGCCCGTTCCGTCGAAACCGAAGGAGCGTGCGTCGCCATTATCCCCAGCCAAGACCCCAGCCGACAAGCTCATTCAGCTGCTCATCCAGAAAGGCGTGCTCTCTGAAGAAGAAGGACGTGCGCTGTATCCGCAATGATCACTCCCAGAGGAATGGAATCCAAGGAAACTGCTTATATGATCCGTTCCCATGGCATTGCTCAACGAGTCGGCAGGTCCCCATTTTTATGACGTAGCGGCCTGCCGGCATTCACCTGGGCAAAGGGCTAATGCCCCGTTGAGCCACTGTGACCTGATTCAAGCGCGGAGTCAGTCCTACAGCCGGCTTCACTTCCGTGACCGGCATCAGTTCTTTGAACCGACCGAATCGCCCCCCTGTTCGATTGTTCGCGCCAGGCGAATCGACAGCGCATGATTCTGAGCGTCCATCTTTGCCTCAATGCGATCGCCCTTCTTTACTTCTCCAGCCATCTGGGTCGTTTTATCGGTATGCATGCGTACTTCTTTGCCGCCCTTCACCTTGACGAAATAGTTTCCGTCTTTGACGCGGACCAGTTCGCCCGTGATCGTCTTGGTGTCTTTTACGCGGGGACTTCCCATCTTATCCTTCGTTTGCTTGTCATCATCAGATTGAAAGCCTTGCCGATCAGATTGGGAGTCAGTCTTCATCACGTCTGAAGCCGAAGGCGCATGCTCTGCCTGCGCTATGTTGGACAATCCGAGACACAGTAACAATCCGCACGACAGGGCACCGATCAGTTTTGGAAGGGATACCATTGGAGCCTCCTTGGATAGATGTGAAACACGCTTAAAAGTGAGGCTATGCTCTTTGGGTCTTTGCTTGCTGAGCAATTGTGACCAGCCTCCTGCAATACTTCTCGTCATACCGGGCAAGACCGGGAGCTTCGAGAGGATATGGCCAAATCGGCACGAAAGCCGAGACGTGGGCTCTACAAGATGCTCAAGTCCCAGGGTCTGCAGATGAACTAGCTGGTGATCTTGTTTTCTGACAGGGGCGATAGGGTCCGTGAGGTGCCGCGGTATCTGAGCCCGGAATCGGAAGATTGGCTGGAATGGTTCCACATCATGACGCGCCATTACTGTGATGGAAGAGATGGTGAAGGGTGTGGCCGTTCGTAGGGTTCCCCAGGAATGAAAACAGCAGACGGTTCAGAGGCCCACCGGCAGCTACGCTGCCGGTGGACGATCGGCGCTCAACACAGAGAACACGGGGTGCAGTGTCACACAGTGCCTCCGAATATCCTCGACCTCTCTCGCCGAGAAATACCCTGCTGTCATCCCCTTAACCGCCCTGGCCGGCTACAAACAAGCGTCAGCGGGAGATGGGTGCGTCGGTAAGAAACGACAATGCATGCCCCTTCGCATCCACTTTCGCAAGAACATGTTCTCCCACTTTGGGACGCATGTTGGATCTCTTTTCAGTGTTGGCATCAACATGCATTCGCACCTCAGCCCCAGATGCTTCTCTGACGACATAGTGCTCACCATCGATCTTCACTATTTCGCCCTTGACCTCCTTGCCCGGTACAAAACTATCTTTATCATCTACGGTCCATACCTTTCCGTCAAATTGGCTCGTGTTGAGCTGGTCTGCAGCGGACGCGACGATTGACAAACCCAGGCACAGTAAAAAGCTGCACGACAGGACACCGACGACTTTGTGAATGGATACCATTGGAGCCTCCTTGGATAGATGTGAAATCCGCTTAGAGGTAACGATACGCGCTTCGGGTTTTGCGTACTGAGCAATTGTGACCAGACTCCTACAATGCTTCTCGTCATACTCAAACGAGACGCCATCCTCGTTCCGAACCGACCAGGCAGTTGAAATTTACGAAAACTATTCTGAGCGTCTGAGCAAGCACGACCAGACTGCACGCGTGAGGCTGTCAATGGCCGAGCCTGAAAAGAAATGACGGGGCCTTCTGGACAATCGAAGGAACACTAGAGGTGGCGTATGAAAAGTGGAGACTCTTACGACGTCAAGCCGTTCGACTTACAGGGGCTGGTCGGGATTTCGAATCGAACGATCGAGATGCATCTCAAGCTGTACGAGGGATATGTGAAGACCGCGAACCAGCTTACGGCCAAGATTGGCGAGATGCTCAAAGATGGACGAATTGATCAGGAGGAAATGCCCGCGTATTCCGAGCTGACCAGACGGCTGGGGTTTGAATACAACGGGATGGTCTTGCGCGAATATTACTTTGAGAACTTGACCAAAGGAAAAGCCAGAAATCCCGATCAAGGCTCTGCTTTTGTGAAAGGTGCTGAAGACAGCTTCGGCACCTATGACCTGTGGAAATTGGACTTCTCCAGCGTGGGGAAGATGCGAGGAGTGGGCTGGGCCATCTGTTATGTGAATCCACACAGTGGCCGCCTCTCGAATCACTGGATCAGTCTCCATGAGAATGGGAATGTCGCTGGTTTCATTCCCGTTCTCGTAATGGATGTGTGGGAGCACGCCTATCTTCTTGACTACACACCTTCAGAGAGGGCGTCCTACATCGAGGCCTTCTTCGCGAACATCGATTGGAAGTCTGTGGACAAGCGGCTGCAGCTGAGCGAGCGGGCTTGGGCCGAAGCAGCCCGAGGATAATCGGAAAGTCTTGGGCGATTGGTGATAGACATCATAGAAACGGGGACACTCCCCGGGAGGAGGAAACTGTGAAAGCAACGACAACGGCACAATCTGGATCAACGGCATCCCGCGCTCCTCGACAGGAAGGAATCATCAAAGAAGCCATCGGTCTGACCGATGTGAAGACGCTCCGGGCCCTGGCCAGGCAGGGGATTGAAGATGGTGCCATGACAGCGGGCTACAAGGCCAAAGTGGGGACGGTGATCAGGCTGCTGAACGAAGCCCTGGCCACGGAAATCGTCTGTGTCCTGCGCTACAAACGCCATTACTTCATGGCCAGCGGGATCAATTCTCTTGGCGTGAAGGCCGAGTTTCTCCAGCATGCCATTGAGGAACAGACCCATGCCGATCAATTGGCCGAACGCATCGTCCAACTCGGGGGGGAGCCGAATCTCTCCCCTGAAGGGATGCTGAGTCGGAGCCATTCAGAATATGTTGCAGGAGACTCATTGGTGGAGATGATTACAGAAGATCTGGTTGCCGAACGGATCGCGATCGACAGTTATCGAGAAATGGTCACCTATGTCGGCACGGATGATCCCACGACTCGTAGAATATTGGAGGGGATTCTCGCGCAAGAGGAAGAGCATGCCGAAGACCTGGCCAGCCTCCTGAAGAAGCTGGACCCGTAAGCGAGTGCTTGTGGTCGAGATTGTGAGTCGGTGGAGAAAGAGAGGGCACCATGGGAAAAGGGTTCATTCTTTGGCTGCTGGGCGTGCCGTTCACGTTGATTGTTGTCCTTTGGGTCTTTGGGGTCCTCCGATAAAGCGCGGGTGGAGGACCGGCTGGTTTAGTGAGAGCCTGATGGAGGCAGAAGGGCTATATGATTGGCGAGATCGCCCTGTGTGTGGGGGCAGTGACGTTTGCGGTGCTGGTCGGCTGGCTGATTCCACTGTTGATACAACTTAGGAAAGCGGTGGCGGAATCGGAACAGCTATTAGCCCGTGTGAACGCCGAGCTGCCGTTGCTGGTCAAGGAGATCCGGTCGGCGATGGAGAACGCGAACTCGCTTATCGAACATGCGCGGGGCGGGGTCGTGCATGCGGCGGTGTTGCTGCATGCGGCAGGTGCGGTGGGCGACACCATCCAACGGGTCTATGAGACAGTACGGGGTGGAGGTCGGTCATTGCTGGTCACTCTGGCCAGCATGCTGGCGGGGTTCAGAGCCACGACAGCCGTCGTCAAGGCACAGATTCACCGAGAAGGAGGGATGGTCAATGGAAAAGGAGGATTGCTCAATGTCAGATAACCAAGGGTGTTCATTGGGAACGGTGGGATTAGCGTTTGTGACCGGAGGGTTGCTGGGAGCGGCGGCGGCGTTGTTGCTGGCACCGCAGTCTGGTCGTGAGTCGCAGAAGCAGTTGCGAGGGTATGCGCGACGAGCCGAAGAGGACGTTCATGAGCTAGCCGACAAAGCTGCCGAGGTTGTCGACCAGGCCATGGACAAGGGACGCGAGTTCATCAAAGACAAGCAAGCGGTTTTGACCGAGGCGGTCGAGACCGGTCGCGCTGCTATGTCAGCGGAGCTTAGGCGACTGTCCAAAGAAGTGAAGGGGTGAATGCACCTGTCTAGCGACAGCTAGCGCGCTTGTGAATAATGCCAGGCCCGGAACGGTTCAGGCTCCTGACCCGTACGTTCATGGCAAGCGGATCACGATACAGGGCTTCATCATTTTATAGATGGCTGCATAAGGCGTTTCGACAGGAATTCCATACTTCAACTTTTCCAGGCTGCTCTTAGCTGAAAGGGGATCGCATCCGAATCATTTCTTATTTTCTTTTTGTATTGGTTCTCGGTGGATTCATGGCCACAGTCAACGGTTCTTTCGCCTATGCGAAAACCGTTGAAGCCGGAGATTCCAGTTCGAGTTGGATCGGAACCGGCGAGTTCATGGAACTCGGGAATGGAGAACAGGTTGTCAATGGAATTGTGAAAGGAGTTCTCATCTCCCGTCATAAAGACGGAGCCAAGATGATTGTCCATTCCTCCAGACTGACGTGTCCGGTCCGTGTGAATCTCAACAGAAACAAAGATTATCAGGCGATAGAAGGCCTCTGCACGGTCGTGGCGCATGAAGGCAAGGACGTCGGATATGCCCACTGGAAGTGTGCTGGCAATATGAAAGAATGTATGGGCGATTTCACGTTTACGGGCGGTGCCGGTGGATTCAACGGAATGTCAGGAACCACTCCGTTTCAGACCAGTATCGTCTTCGAGTTGCAGGACGGGAAAAATGGTCAAGCGATCGGGTATGCGATTTGGCCAAATCTGACGTATACGTTGCCCTAGGCTCAGGACTCATTACGTTTTAGGATTCCCTCAGCAACCGTAATGTGATTCACAATGGCAGGAGGTGGCCATGAGTCACGTGTTTCTCTTAACCAGGAGCCAGTTGAACAGGATCACGCTATAGATTCCGATGTCGCACGGCATTCCGCGCGTGGATGGTGTGCGGGTGATTAGGGGAGTCATCTATGTAATCCGATAGGGACTTACTGGAAAGATGAGCACAGGCCTATGGTCCGCACAAGACGCTCTACAAACAACGCCACACAATCGAGAACATGTGTGGCCGGATCAAGGATTGGCGCTGGATCGCCATGCAGTACGATCGCTGTGCCCGCACATTCTTCTCAGCCATTTGTATCGCTGCAACAGTCATCTTTTATCTCAAAGAATGGGTCTTGAGCCCAGGGTCTCCATTTTATTCTGGTTCTTTGATTCAGTCACGCAACACCTGGCTACGTTCGGCCTTGTCTCCATTGTGCAATCATTCCCTAGTGAGCAATTGTGAACAGACTGCAGTCGGCTGTTCCCGTATGCTTATTCACAGTGAGGCAGTTGTGGATACTTCTGACGCAAGAAGAAGCGCATGCGGAGAATCTGGCCAGTCTCGTGAGGGACTGAGTGTTATGGCGAGAGGTCACGTGACGTGTGTGTCTGGTGTGTCATGTGTGCGCCATTGGGCGCAGAAGGAGGACCTATGGTCTGCCAACGCTGTCGGGGGCTACTGGTATGCGAAACCTTCGATGATCTGAGCAGTGGAACAGACTCTCTCTACAGGGCTACACGCTGCATCAATTGTGGGTGTATCGAGGATTCCGTCGTTCGTGCAAATCGCTTCCGCCGTTCGGAGAACATGCGGGGGAGCCTGCGCAGGAGGGTCAGGACGGGCGACGTTGAACGCATCACGATTCCCTCGGAAGTGCATGCATCGCTCCGATGAGCATTCGCTGCTGCGGCGCATGCATCTGGAAGGAGCTGAACCTATGGTGGGTAGTAAGGAGGAGGCAAAGATGAAACTCGAGAAGCACGACGTACCAGGTGTATCCCAGACTTCGGCGAGCGTCATGGACGGTGAGGAGAGTTGGCAGTCTGTTCGTCGCAGGCCGGCCGGTCTGATGAGCAGGGTGCGGGAAATCGATTGTATGTTGGCCGATATCCAGGCGCACATGCAGAGACTTCGGCTGGAGAGAACCTATCTGGGACTGATGCGGGATGAATTGGCCTGTACGGAAGCCAAGTAGACCTGCATGAACGATGCGACGGCCAATTCCATTACGGTGATTGCGGTATACCGTCCTCCTTCTTTCTTTGTCTGAGCTGTTTTGACCAGATTATCAGCTGACCTCTCGCTATACTGGAGTTTGGGTGTCCAGCCCTCCCTCATTCCGTGATAGCAGACATCCGTCCGGTGAGCAGAAGGTGTGACTGTGGCGTGTATGGCCACAGAATGATCGAGTGTGCGGTGAATGTGCGAACAAAAGGAGAATCAAGATGAGTACTATGGTTATTGTCGTATTGGGTGTGTTGTGTCTCGGCGTACTTCCGATCTGGCCGCACAGCGAAACCTGGGGATATATGCCCAGCGGCGGGCTGGGTTTCCTCCTCGTGGCTCACACTATTCTGACTCTGATGGGCCGGACGGACCGGGCGGCAACTGTCAAGCCGTAGTGGGCGTGAGCGCTCATAGCTGAGAGCTCCTCTGTTTGGCGGATCTCTGTTCATGCCGGTGTCAAGTTCCGTCAGACGTCACCCCGTTGTGAACGATCGTGTCTACATACGTTCTCAGGCATGTGAGCAACCCTGCTCTCAGCCTCTTGTCGTATGGCCTGTTCCGAAGGTGGAGCATAGGACGAGGATCGATATTCATTCAGGGACATTCAACCAGCTCAAGACTCTGGTCTGAAGGGGAGGCACCTATGCCAAATCATGCAGCCGACGACAAATCGGGAAGCGATGAATGTGGCAGTGGTCAGAACACGTAGCCCGCAAGGAACCGCAAAGGAGGAGAATATGCAGAATAGATCTTGGATATCCATCATGATCGTGACGGCATTCTTTATGGGATTTGGGCTGGGAGGGCTCTCTCTGCACTATGCAGCTGCCCAAGGAATCTTTGGGCTTTCGACGTCGGTGAGCCAGCTCGGCAGTGCGTTGGTGGATATGCAGAAGAATGTCGACGATCTTCAAAGGAATATGGGGACAGTGAAACAGGTCAAAGAGCAACTGAGCAGTCTGTCCCCACAAGGTGATGGCACTCCTGGAGGAGACCTCCTGAAAAAAGGTGGCGATTCGTTGAAGGACATGAAGCCGAAATTCTGAGTCGCATGACGCGAACACTTTGGGGAACTCACCTATGAGCCAGATATCCAACCGTGCCGCTGGTAAAAAGTCCAATTGTTCCAAAACGGATCTTGGCATGAGCTGGGGGTTGATGGCGAGCATGGTTGTGCTGTTGGTCGGGACTCCCGTGGCTTCAGCTGCGCAGACCGCCACAGAATCAGTGAAAAGCACGATCGATGAGGTGATCTATGTTCTCAACAGTGAAGAGTTGAACCAACCGGGCCGTTCGGTGGAACGACGTCAGAAGATTGAACACGCCATCAGGCAGGGCGTCAGCTATGAAGATATGGCCAAACGGGCCCTGGGCCGGCCGTGGCTAGAACTGACTGACACCGAGCGGCAGGAATTTGTTGCCCTCTTTGTTCAATTGCTCCGAGACACGTTTGCCTGTCGAATTGATCACTACGCCGACGAGCAGGTGCTCTACCTGTCTGAACAGCGGGAAGAGAACTTTGCCGAGGTGCGGGCGAAGCTGTCGGGTCCTAAGACGGAGACTTTTCTCGACTTCCGGCTGGCGGACGTGTTGGGCCATTGGCATGTGTACGATGTGGTCATCGACGGCGCAGGCATCGTGAGCAATTACCACGCACAGTTCGCCAGCATTATCCGCACCCATTCCTACACAGGTTTAGTCAACAAGATGAAAGAGAAGACCCTCGTGGTAAAAGCGTTTGAAACGACGACAGCTCCATAGTTCTGCGCGCAAAGGCAGCGAGTGGGCATGTTGGTGGTGAACCGGGATGTCGCATTGGAAGGCCCATGGATACCATGTTTTCACCGGTAGGCAAGCGGGTCGAACTGGAAGAACCGATTCGTGCCGAGCTCTTCGGCGTCGAACGGCTCGAACAGCATGCGGCAAGTCTCGCGGTGGCACAGGTCGTCACTGATGATGCACGGGTAGGCCGGTTACTCACGCCACGAGTCCTTGAGAATGGACGAGTCTTGGTGGCGTCGTACCAGGCGATCGCTCGTACGATTCGCGATGAGCAAACGATTACTCCAGCGGCCGAATGGTTCGTCGATAATTTTCATATCGTCGACGAACAGCTTCGCGAGATCATCGACGATTTGCCTCCCGGGTACTACAGGCAATTACCCAAACTTGCGTCAGGCCACTTAAAGCATTACCCACGGGTCTTTGGAGTTGCCTGGGCATTCGTTGCCCACACCGACAGTCGTTTCGACCCCGACATGCTCCGTCGCTTTGTGATGGCGTATCAACGCGTACAACCGCTGACGATCGGTGAATTGTGGGCGGTGGCGATCTCGTTGCGTGTCGTGCTGGTGGAGAATCTTCGACGACTGGCCGAGCGGATCGTCCACAGCCGGAAGGCCCGGTTGGAAGCCGATGAACTGGCGGATAGCCTGTTCGGGAGCGGAGCTTTGGCTGCGGAGTTTCCGGCCAGTGCGCTCCGTCGTTTTGAGAGCAAACCATTAGCCACTGCGTTCGCCGTGCAGCTGGTTCAGCGACTCCGCGACCTGGACCCGAAGGTGCGTCCGGTGTTGCGGTGGCTCGACGAACGCCTGGCCGCGCAGGGCGCCACCGCCGACGTCATGGTGCATACCGAGCATCAGCAACAGGCGGCCATGAGCGTGACGGTGCGCAATGTCATCACCAGTATGCGGCTGGCGTCGGCGTTTGATTGGTCGGACTTTTTCGAAAGCGTCAGCCCGATCGACACAATTCTGCGGACCAATCCCCGCTACGCCGAGATGGACTTTGTCACACGGGATACGTATCGCCATGCGATCGAGGATCTCTCGCGCGGCACGGGTCTTTCCGAAATCGACGTGACCACGCGTGTCGTGACCCGCGCCAGGCAGGCGGGGGGTGAGCCGCATATGCGAGAGCAACCGGAGCGGGAACGGCACATGGATCCCGGTTATTACCTCATCTCACAAGGGCGCCGGGCGTTTGAACGAGAACTCGGCTACCGGGTGTCCCAGAAGGAGCGGCTGCTGCGTTGGTATGTCCGGGGGTCCGCACCGAGCTATCTGGGATCGCTGGCGGTCGGGACCGCCATGGTCCTAGCCGTACCGCTGTGGCATGCCGCCGAAGCGGGTGTGGCCGTCGCGGGTCTGGTGTGTCTCGGTCTGATTGCGCTCGTGCCGGCCTCGGATCTCGCAATGGCGCTCATCAATCGTACGGTGATGGCCATTCTCGGGCCGCGGTCATTACCCCGGATGGCATTGCGGGACGGCATTCCCGAAGAGCTACGCACGATCGTGGTGGTGCCCACGTTGCTGACGAGCCGGCAGGGCATCGACGAGCAAGTCGAACGATTGGAGGTGCATTATCTGGCGAATGCGGATGATGACCTTCGTTTCGCTCTACTCTCAGACTGGAGAGACGCCCCGAGCGAAAGTGTTCCGGATGACGCCGAGCTGCTCGCTGCCGCAGTGGAGGGTATCGCGCTTCTGAACAAACGGTACGGCCCCGCGGCCGGGGGCGGATCGCGCTTTGTCCTGTTTCACCGCAGGCGAGTCTGGAACGAGTTCGAGCAGGTGTGGATGGGATGGGAACGGAAACGAGGCAAACTGCATGAGTTGAATCAATTCCTGCGCGGCTCGACGAGCACGACGTTCATGTCCGTCGGCGGGCAGCTCCCTGAGACGATTCCGTCGGTCCGGTTCGTTATCACACTGGATGCCGATACACGGTTACCCCGTGGAGCCGCGCACCGGTTGATCGGCACCATGGCTCACCCTCTGAACCGGCCCCGATTCGACTCGAGCGCCGGGCGTGTGCTTGAAGGGTACGGGGTCGTGCAGCCGCGGATTACACCATCGCTCCCGGGTAGTGGAGAAGGCTCGTATTTTCAACAGACGTTTTCCGGACCCAGCGGGATCGATCCCTACGCCTCGGCCGTGTCTGATGTGTACCAGGATTTGTTTCGGGAAGGGTCCTACACGGGCAAAGGCATTTACGAGATCGATGCATTCGAGGCGGCGTTGGCGGACAAGGTGCCGGACAATGCGATGCTCAGTCACGATCTCTTTGAAGGATTGTTCGCGCGCGCGGCGCTGGCGACCGACATCGAGCTCTTCGAAGCGTTTCCTGCCCACTATGAAGCGGCGGCAGCCAGGCAGCATCGATGGGCGCGCGGCGATTGGCAGCTGCTGCCCTGGCTGTTCGGACGAGGGCACACCGGGTCTGACCCACATCGCGCGGTGGCGATTCCCGCCATCGGCCGTTGGAAGATCCTCGACAATCTCCGCCGTAGCCTGTCGGCTCCCGCGGCGTTTCTGACACTGCTCGTTGGGTGGGTGCTGCCGGAACAATCTGCCTGGGTCTGGTCGGGATTCATTCTGATCACGTTGGCGATTCCGTCGCTGTTATCCTTCGTGCTCGGGCTCTATCCACGCCGTCCCGGTGTGGCCCTGCGTACCCATTTTCGTGGGTTGGGCAACGACCTAAAGTTAGCCGCGAGGCAGATCGCGTTGACCGTCACCTTCCT
>JAOUHD010000066.1 GCA_029865345.1 Nitrospira sp. | reverse complement strand
GAAAAGACGAAAACAAGTGGGGAGCAGAGACAATCAGGGTGTCAGAAAACAAAAAACTGGCTGGCAAGAGCCCCTGTTTTTGAGAAATGATTTTCCGGCTTCAATTAGCGGTTAATAGAGGTGCCCTTAACCAACACCGTCCCAGCTACCGTCCCGTCAGTTTTCCACAGTTTGTTAGAATTGTTGAATCCACTACTGGCTGTAAAGAAAAGGTTACCGTTGACCGCTTCGAGGTTACTGACATCAATCCAGCTATTCGGCGCGAAGCCTCCGACCCGTTGGGTCCCTGTAGCGTCGCTCTTCCATAGATTAGGGCCTGTCTTACCATCATTGGCCACAAAGAAAAGCGTGCCATTAACAACAGTCAACTCATCGATCCTCGAGTCAAGCGAACCCTCCCAGATGTCCATGACCCGGACCGTCCCACCCTCTGTCCCGTTGCTCTTCCAGAGTTCCCGTCCATTCACCCCATTATCAGCCGTAAAGAAGAGGGTCCCATTGACATTGACAAAGAGATCATGGAGCAGAAACGAGATTCCATACCCAGTCCCTGGCTTGATGTCCTTAACCAGCACCGTGCCTGCCGCTGTCCCATCACTCTTCCACAGTTCCCGACCAGTGGCCGCAGTTTCAGCGGTGAAGAACAACTTGCCGTTCACATTCGTGAGGTGGTAGGGGTTCGAGCTGCCAGCCCCACCGACAATATCCTTCACCAATACGGTGCCTTCCTTCGTTCCGTTACTCTTCCAAAGTTCCACGCCATTGGTTCCGTTATTAGCCGTGAAGAAAATGGTGCCGTTCACATTCACAAAGTTAGAGGGGTTTGAGCTGCTCGCCCCCCCTCCCACCATAATATCTTTGACGAGAGACGCAACCTCAGAAAGGACGCCGTTCCGCTTCACCGTAAACGCATCATTGTTGGCGACGGGCGGCTGATTGGTCAGATTGGTGAGGAAATGGACATCGCCGGTGGTGGTCCGTGTCTGCCCCGCGAGCAGATAGGTCGTCGGAATCGTCGGTGCGATAAATCGGCTGTCGGCACTCAGTGTCCCTTGTATCTTGATGCTGCCGATCCCAGTGGGTGTGCCGGTGACAAACCGGTCATTGCCATTGCCGAAGATTCCGTCCACTGGATTGACGCTGACCCGCACGGTGCTCCCGGTCATCGAGCCGGTCAGGACCAACGTCTGCAGGCGCCCCAGGCCATAGGCGTCAACATTGGTGCTCGTTCCGCCCAGTTTCCCGTCTTGCCCCAGCGTCGTTCCGATGTAGAGCTTGGCGTTCGTGAGGTGTCGCGCCGTGAAGGTGGTGATCGATTTCGCCGCCACATTCCCACCGAGCACATCGCCGAGCGTGAGGGTGGTGATGGTCCCATTGATGGCCACGGTTCCGTTCACATCCGTGGTGGCGGCCGTGAACGACGCCACTGGTCCCGCGGTCTGAATATCATTCAACGTGACGCGCCCATTGCCGCCACTGGTCGTAATACTGACGGCTGAAGTGGTCGTCGTGCCGGTGAGTTTCAGGTCCCAGCTCGTACCGTCTTTGACGACCGTGCCCACGCCCGGGCCGGTCAGCTTGAAGGTGACGGCGGTGCCGTCGGCATCGCGCAGCGTGAGCACAGTATTGCCAGTACGGCCCGGTACCGTGCCAAATTGCCACGCGACAGTAAACGAGGGACCCACCCCGGTATTGTTGGCCTCCCCGACCGTGCCTTCAGCCACGACGCTCGTGGCATCCACACGCGAGAGTAACTTGTACGACCCGGCGGCCAAGGTATTGGGCATCGTCAGGTTGACCAACACATTGCGAGACGATCCGGCACTGAGGGCTGCGGTGGTCGTCGTCCCGAGCAAGACATCCGACGTGCTGAACGTACTATCGGTCGAGGCGTAGACACGGACTTGTGTGGACACGGTGGCGGCGGTGGTCCCTTGGTTTTTCACTTGGACCGTCGCCGTTTCGACATTCGTCGGCACGCTGGGATCCGCCAGCGTATGGGCAGTCATGAGACCGGTCAGGTCCGCCGCCAGTAGTATCCGCCCTTCCAGAGGCTCCAGCGTGAAGGGAGAGACGGGACGTGGCGGATCAGCCGCACGATGTGTACGTGGCCCTCGTCGCGTGCCGCCCAACAACCCCCGGAGCTTCGACACAAATAACCCCTCGCGCATCAGTCACCTCCTTGAAATGTTTCTACCGTGTTATTTGTCGTGTTTTTCAGATCTTGCGTTCAACGGTCCCCATCGTGAAGTTGGGAACCTATCGACTTAATCCCTCTGGGGGACATCATGGCCTGATGGCCATACCATCCAAAGCGTTGTTTCAAACCTGAAAGAACATCAGGGTGATCACCGGCAATGAACATATGCGTGAGCATGTAGTGTTCATCCATCCTGGAGGGACGACGATAATCGGGTTCAGTTGGCGGGTTCAGTTGGAAAGATCAAGCCCTATATCCCATTGCGCAAATGACAACGCCTGGCCATCGCAATAGCATACATACTATGGATGACTAATGGTTTGTCAGATTCGGATTCCGTAGCGACGGGGGTGGGATATTCAGTTTACGGACACAGGGTTTGAACGTATCGATGCCTGGAGCAGCGGACGCGCTGTAGAAAGACAACGGCGCGACGCAGCCGGCAACATAGCCGCTGCGACACCCAGAGAAATCTTTCATCACATCTGTCCAAAGTCACCGACCAAGTACCGCATGTACATATGGTGCTTCGTATGGTATACAGAGTGCCTGGTAAAAAGACCCTGGTCGGAAAGGGAAAGGCTCATGGCGAGACAGCTTAAAAAACTCACGGTAGAAGTTCCGGCCGACCTCTTAGCGCGTGCGACCACGGCGAGCGGCGAAGGGGTCACGCCAACCGTGCGACGAGGACTTGAATTGGTCGCTGCCGGAGGCGCCTATGGTCGCCTGCGGCGATTTCGCGGCAAGGTTAAGTTTAGCGTCAAGCTCTCGGAGCTGCGGCAGGACTAATGCTGTGCCTCGATACAAGTTCCCTGATCGCCTATCTTCAAGGCGAAGAAGGGGCCGATGTCGATCTGGTCGACCAGGCTCTCATTGATCAAGTCGGTGTTCTTTCACCGGTCACGGTGGCGGAACTCCTCAGCGACCCCGATCTCTCACAGACCTTGAGACGGACAATTCTGGAACTCCCTACCCTCTCGATGAGCGAAGGTGTTTGGGAACGTGCCGGACTACTCCGTGCCAAAGTGCTCAGAACCGGTCGTCGGGCCAATTTGGCCGATACCCTCATCGCTCAAAGCTGCCTCGATCATCATGCGACACTTGTCACACGCGATCGTGACTTTAAGACCTTCGTCTCTGCAGCCGGACTCCGCGTCGCCATACCGTATTCGTAATTCCAATTCCGATCAGGCCTGCTCTCGCCAAATCTGAGCGACAAGCCGGCGCTCGACGGCGCGAAGATCCATTCCCTTCCGACGGGCAGGCCTTCGCCTTGGTCATTGCCGATCTTGCCGAAGATGGATGGACAACTCGTCGTACCTAACTGTGGGCAAATCTTGAACCCTCTACAAGATGCGTATCCGTTTTGACAGATTATCGATTGGTGCGTATGATGACGGACTATAGGCTCATGAGAGGATATGTATGCCCGGCCACCTAACAAAACTCACCTTAGAATATTGGAGAGATGGTGACTGGTATGTGGGACAGCTGCGGGAAGTACCTGGCGTGCTCAGTCAAGGCTCGACACTCAGGAAATTGGAAGAGAACATCCAAGACGCCTACCACCTTATGCTCAAAGACCGCCGCCCCTCCTCCCACCCACGAGCGAAGACGAAAGTA
Organism: Nitrospira sp.; assembly: GCA_029865345.1. Taxonomy (GTDB): domain Bacteria; phylum Nitrospirota; class Nitrospiria; order Nitrospirales; family Nitrospiraceae; genus Nitrospira_D. Next base: position 13,517 of record JAOUHD010000066.1, on the reverse strand, counting down.
ATCGCCCTCACCGCGTGAAACGCAAGGCCTTCATCAAGACACTCGAAACATTTGGCTGCATGTTGAAAAGATCCGGATCGAAACATGACATCTACATCAATCCGGCCAATGGGTGCGCTACCGCAATCCCTCGTCATCAGGAATTGGCGAATACGCTCTGCAAGGAAATACTCAAACAGCTCGGACTGAAAGATCAATCATCCTGACCCACGAACTACCCTCAGCCCTGATCGAGTGAACTGAAGAAACGGACAAACAGCAGAAGAACAAAGGCCCGCCTCGTGAGGCGGGCCTTTGTTCTCAGAGACCATTTCGGAACGACTTATGCCACCTTCACTTCGATGGCCTTCGGTTTCGCTTTCTCCGACTTCGGCAGATGGAGGTTGAGCACCCCATCCCTAAATTCGGCTTTCACTTTCTCCTCTTCGATTACATCGGGCAACGAGAAGGTCCGGACAAAGCTACCATACGATCGCTCGATCCGATGGTACTTCTTTCCTTTCTCTTCCTTCTCATGCTTCCGCTCACCCTGAATCGTGAGCACGCCATCCTCCACCGTCACCTTGACGTCTTCTTTCTTCACGTCAGGGATTTCAGCCTTAATCTGATACTCCCCTTCCGTCTCGCTGATGTCGACCGAGGGCGTCCAATCCGCCACAATCATGGTTTCTTTCCCGTTGGTTCGCGACGCAGCGGGACGCGCAAACATCCGATTCAACCGGTCTGAAACTTCTTCCAATTCACGGAACGGATCCCATCGTACGAGTGACATAGCAACCTCCTCCTTGGCTTTCCATGTGGTTGTCAGGTTATCGTCGCTGGCGCCGCGCCGATTCAACTGCCTACCGTAGAGATAAATCGGCCGATGGGGAAGTCAAGAGCCTGGACTGCATCGCAAATACGGGGATTATCGGCGATCAATAGGCACGTAGGGTCGATTGTGCTCGCCGGAGTAGATTTGATCAGGCCGAAACAGCTTGTTTTCCCGCAACTGCTCCAGCCAATGGGCCAACCAACCCGACACCCGCGATATGGCAAACAGTGGAGTAAAGAGATCGACATCGATCCCCATCTTGTCGTAGATGATGCCGGAGTAGAAATCGACGTTGGGATAGATACCTTTGTGATTGAGCACCGCCCCGGCCGCCGCTTCCACCTCCAATGCCACTTCATACAGCGGCGAGCTTCCGCATTCCTTGAACAAGCGCCGACAGAGTTCCTGGAGCACCGTCGCACGCGGATCCTTCACCTTATAAACTCGATGGCCGAATCCCATCAGTTTTTTCTTGTTCTGAAACGCGTGCTCGACATAGGCTTTCGCCTTCGCCGCCGTACCGATCTCTCTGAGCATGACCACCACTTCTTCATTCGCTCCCCCATGCAGGGGGCCTTTCAGCGCGCCGATCGACGAAGCCACTACTGTATAGGGATCAGCCAGCGTCGAAGCCGTGACCAGTCCGGTAAACGTGGATGCGTTCATGGTGTGTTCGGCATGGAGGATCAGACAGTCGTCGAAGATGTCCGCCCACACGGATGGAGCGACTGACTCCGTCAGCATATATAAGAAGTTCTCGCTGAACCCGAGATCATCCCGCGGCGGGATCGGATCATCGCCGTGGCGCAACCTTGCCCAAGCCGCGACGATCGTCGGCAGCTTGGCGACCAGTCGCACCGCGCTCCAATAGTTATTCTCGACGTCCTTGACCTGACGGCCTGGATAAAACATGCCGAGCGCCGCCACCGCCGCTTGGAGCGCATCCATGGGATGCCCCGACTCGGGTAGGCATTTCAGCAAATCAATGATACGGAACTTGATGCGCCGATGACGGGTCACGTCCGTGGTCCATTGTTGGAATTCAGCCGCTGACGGAAGATGCCCGAACAGCAAGAGATAGGCGGTTTCTAAGTACGATGAATCTGCACACAGGGTCTCAACTCGGATACCGCGGTATTCCAGTATGCCTCGCTGACCATCGACATCGCTGATCGATGAGGTCGCGGCGGGAACACCAGCTAAGCCTGGCATGAAATCATGGGGCATGATGTAACCTCACATGAGAAGAACTCTTGTGGTGCTTCTTTTTACCCTACCATGACTATACGTCATTCTTGCAATGGAAAATCGTGCTTGGCATACTGAATTCAGAGCCCAGCGACAACGAGGGCCAGACGAGGTGATGAACTAGGGACATGAATGAGACACCCAGCCTTCTTCCTCTGCAGCATTCTCATCCTGCTGGTCGGCGTCGCGTACACGGCCTCCGCCGGAATAGAAGAGGATGTGATCGCGTTCGCCGTCGTCAGCGAGCTCCCAAAGGATAGGACACGAGTTCCGGCGAAAGTCGCAATCGAAGGGTCGGTCACCGACATGAAGCTGCTGGCCTCCGATCACATCCTGTCAAATTTAGCCTGGAAACAATTGGAAATCTGTCACGCGCTCAAGCTCGAAGGCCAGAAGTCTTCAGAGGGATTCCGGATTCACTCCCTGCGCGCCATCGACGGGGCCATGCTCCCGATGGTGTTACAGGGCTACGCAGGAGATTGCCTGCTCAAAAAGGCCTTGGAAATGGCCCCCTTTGTCGATTAGCATCTGACAGGATGTTGAAAAATTCCTCCCGCGTCGTTCTCGCGTCGCTCAGAGCCTCAACGTACCGCAGCGTACGCCTCGTCTCTTCGCTTGCTGCGGCCTTGCTGGAAGGCCTTTTTGAACATCCTTTTGAACATCCTGTGGGTAATGCTGATCATCAGATGGTACAGTCTGGGCACTGGTCCGGTTCCTGATCTGACTCGCGTTCCTCTAGTGTGAGGGGGAAGAGGATCCCACAGGATAGGCAGGATCGGATCTCAAAATAGGGAACGCCGTGCTCATCAAGTTCAGTCGGAAGTAGGAGCTCTCGTGGGTCATACCCGACCAGCCCCTCGTCACTGAACTTGACCACGGCGAGTCGGTCGTTGAAGGCTTCGAACGTCGCTTCCTGTCCTTTGCGAGCAAGCATATGCCCAAGGACAAAGACCGGCTGCCCTTTACGCTTGATGCGGAGATCCTTTAGTGTTCGCTGGGAAACAGTGGCACACGCGAACTGACCGGCAGAGCTGGTTCCAACCCACGGCATACAGGACCTTGTTGCAAGAGAACACCATCGACCGAGATCTAATACATAGACTGAAAAAATTCGTCAAGACGCGTCTTCTCACCAAGGAGTGACTATGGCAGATATCACGATTTATCACAAACCGACCTGCACGACGTGCCGACAAGCTGTACAGATGCTCAAAGACAGCGGCAAACCCTTCATGGCTATCAACTACTACGAGCAATCATTTACCAAAGCACAGTTAAAAGCTATCTTAAAGAAAGCCGGCCTCTCCCCCAAAGACGTACTCAGAACCAAGGAAGATCTGTACCGCGAGCTTGGCCTGGCGAAGGCACAGCACTCCGACGATGAGCTTCTCGATCTGATGGTGAAACACCCGGATCTGATTCAACGGCCGATCGTCGAGAAAGGCGACCAGGCAATGCTGGCAAGACCGGCGGACTCGATTAAAAAGCTCTTGTAGGTTCCGGACTCCGAACCTCCATGACGCGCGATCGGAGACGGAATTCCACGCAAGCGGGATCACTCAGCGATCGGAGACAGTCTCTGAGGGCGACCACCGAATCGTCCGTGTGTGTTGATCGACGGTAAAAGCGACCTTCCCGTCCAGCGCGTCCAGTAGCAGCTCGCCTACCAAGACTCGTCTCCATCCCCTCAGGAGTGGGAGATCCAGAGCCAATCGATTTGTCTTGGCCTCGACTAACTCCTGGAGGTCGGCCGTGGTGGCCAACAAAGTCGGCGCAATCTCTTCTTCCAGCGCACGCGCTTTGACAATCGCCTGCAGCAGCTCGACAAACCCGTTCGCTTCCGGCTCAGGCTTTCGCTCCTTGGTGAGCACTGGCCACGCCGAGGGTGGAAGCGCAAGCGCCGCGCAAATCGCCGCGAGTACCGACTCTCCATTGCGATCGACTTCTGACGGATGGAGACCTCTCACCTTGCGCAACTCATCCTGATGTCGTGGTGGCTGTCGCGCTAGCTGAAGCAGCACTTCATCCCGGACGACCCGACTCCGCGGCACGTTTCTCCGTTTTGCTTCGCCCTCACGCCACACCGCGAGTTCCCGAAGCACCACGGCGGATTTGGGCTTGAGTTGATCCCATCCTCGTATGCGCTGGTAGCGTTCTTGCGGCTCACGACGAGTCTCGCCGACGGCCCCTTCAAGACGAGAGAACTCTTCATCCACCCACTGGAGCCTTCCAAGTTTCGACAGCCGACCGTGCAGATGGTCATGGATGGCCAACAAAAACGTCACATCCTCCAATGCATAGGCTAGTTGATCGTGGGACAACGGGCGAGCACTCCAATTCGTAAAGGTATGGGCTTTGTCCAGCCTCTTTCCATGCACCCGTTGAACCAGGTTGGCATAGGCGACTTGAGGCCCGAAGCCGACCATCGCCGCGGCAATCTGGGTGTCAAAGAACGGCTTTGGGATTTGCCCAGCATGGACGGCAAAGAGATCCAGGTCTTGCCTTCCGGCATGCACGACCTTCTGAACCCGCTTATCGCAGACAATCTCCCAGAACCCATCGAGGGCGCCCCCGGAGAGAACCGCTGGAAAATCGATGATGGCGGCGGTGTGTTCGGTCGCAACTTGAATAAGTTCGAGCTTCGGCACAAACGTCTCTTCACCCACAAACTCCGTATCGAGCGCCAGGCGAGGGCTGTCCCGCAATTGCTCGCACAATTCATTGAGTGCAGGTGCGCTTGTGATGTAGTGCTGTGGGGTGGTCATCGTACAAGTGCCTCACTCAGACGGGCTGTAGGAGCGATCCGGGGGCAACATCGGTTCCGTATTGCTGAGGCTGAGATATTCCTTGAGAAACTGATAGGCTTCCAACATGCGGCGGAGTTCCGGTTCTGAACTGCGATCGCCGTTGTTCGCATCCGGATGCAACTGTTTCGCCTTGATTCGAAAGGCGGCCGTGACATCGGCGAGTGAACTGCCGAACTCCACCCCCATGATCGCATAGGCATCCACGGCGTTAGTCACCGCATGTGGACTCTCCGACAACTGTCCGGATCCGCTCGCGGCCTTGAGCATATCGGCGAGACTGACCCGTTTGCGACGCCGTCGAGGGCGTTCACGAATTTCGCTGTCGAATTCATCCCACCGGTCTTCGACGAACTCCAGTCTGGACTCGAGGCGCATGGCTCCACTCAGATCTCGGATCGCCTCCAATTCTTCTTCGATCTCGATGAGAGACTTGATGACTTCCTCAAGCCCCTGTTCGACCTGGAAGAACCCATCCACTCGCTCTTCCATCATCGTATCAACGGCGAATTCCAAGCTGTCTTCCGTCTTTGAACGGAGTGAACCGATGCGTTTCTGCATGCCGCTTCGGAATTTCAGAAACTTCGCGGTCGAGAACGGCATGGCCCCCCCAGCCTTCAAAGAAGGCGCATTGTACCACAGCCGGATCGACAGCCAGAAGGCCGTCGTCAAGGAATGGTTACCCTGGTCACAAAAGTGGAGTTTACTCAAGAATAGGTGGATCGTCCGCTTTTACCCGTCTTCTGGCGACCCCGCTGGCTCGCGCCGCAGCGGCGACGGCCCGCGCAACACAAGGAACGACTGCTTTATCAAACACGCTGGGAATAATGTAGTCTTCGCTCAAGGTGCCCTCTGGAATCACGTGGGCGATGGCCTGCGCGGCGGCCAACTTCATGGCTTCATTGATCTCGCTGGCCTGAACATCGAGTGCGCCCCGAAAGATCCCGGGAAACGCAAGCGCATTGTTGATCTGGTTCGGATAATCCGATCGGCCGGTCGCGAAAATCCTGGAGTGCACGGTCCCTAGTTCCGGTGAAACCTCCGGATCTGGATTCGCCAACGCAAAGACGATTCGATCCGGAGCCATCAGATCGAGATCAGCAGCAGTCACCACATTGCCGACGGACAGACCGATAAACACATCGGCGCCTTTCAGCGCATCACGCAATGTGCCTTTTGGACTGTCTCGCGTCAAACAGGCACGAAGATCGGTTCGGCAGGCCCGTAGTTGCTCGGCCTCCCCACACAAGATGATGCCCTCCTTGTCGCATCCCAGGAGATGTGCGGCACCCGCGGCCAACAACATTCGACAGCACGCCGTTCCCGCGGCGCCAAGACCATTAACGACAATGCGAACCTGTTCTAGTTGTTTGCCTGTGACCCGGAGCGCATTCGTCAATGCAGCCAGGAGCACCACGGCCGTGCCATGCTGATCATCATGCATCACAGGAATGTCGAGCGACTGTTTCAGCTTTTGCTCGATCTCGAAACAACGCGGTGCGCTGATGTCTTCCAAGTTAATGCCGCCGAATCCCGGCGCGATTCCCTGGACGATCCGCACGATCTCATCCGGCTCCTGCGTATTCACACAGATGGGCCAAGCATCAATGCCGGCCAGTTCTTTAAAGAGCATCGCCTTGCCTTCCATGACAGGAAGAGCTGCCTCCGGGCCAAGATTGCCCAACCCCAACACCGCGGACCCATCCGAGACCACCGCGACACTGTTGCTCTTACACGTAAAGGTATACACCTTGGACTTGTCTTGTGCGATTGCGCGGGAGACACGACCGACACCCGGGGTATACACCATTGACAGGACATTCCGGGTACGGATGGGATATTTCCCCTCAACTCGAATCTTCCCCCCGAGATGCAGCAAGAAAATACGATCGGACGCCGACAGTACGGTCACGTCGGGCAGCTCGCCCAGCCGGGCGACGACTTTTTCTCCATGCTCCTCGTTCTGCACGTCGAATGTCATATCTCGAACCATGCGGGTCTTGGTCGCCGACACAAGATCGACGGCGCCGAGATTGGCCTGTTCTTCCGCCAAGAGCGCCGCCACTCTGGCAAAGATGCCGGGCTTGTTTGCGAGTTCGAGGCGAACCGTCAAGCGGTAGTTCGAATAGGGGCCAATGTCTCTCATGCAATGCCTCCGTTGCCTAGCGTATCATAACTTCCACGCAGGGCAAGAGCGGTAAGACCCCGTCCGTACTCACTCACCCACTCCTCACCCCTCAATCCGTTGACGCTGTTCTCGCCACGATGCTAGGGTGCCCCCATGTCAATCTCTACCAATACACAACCCCCGAATCGACTGATCCATGAAACCAGTCCCTACCTCCTTCAGCATGCACACAACCCCGTCGATTGGTATCCATGGGGGCCGGAAGCGCTGCAGTTAGCGAAGACAAAGAATCGTCCCATTCTGCTCTCGATCGGCTATTCCGCCTGCCACTGGTGCCATGTCATGGAACGGGAGTCGTTCGAGAACGAGGCGATTGCGGAGCTTATGAATCGATGGTTTGTCTGCGTCAAGGTCGACCGGGAAGAACGGCCTGATCTCGATGAGATCTATATGGCCGCCACCGTCGCGATGAATCATGGTCAAGGCGGTTGGCCGATGACGGTGTTTCTGACACCCGCGCAAGAGCCATTTTTTGCAGGCACGTATTTTCCTCCTGAAGACCGGTGGGGACGGCCTGGCTTCGGCTCCGTCCTGAAGAAGATTGCTGACTATTGGGAAACACGTCCCTCCGAAGTCCAGGATCAGGCCAAAGAACTGACGGCCCAGTTGCACAGTTCAAAACAGCCTCCCTCCCCCATCTCCATCAGCGAATCGGTGCTTGAAGAAGCGGTCGCCCAATTCACGGAGGACTTCGACGAAACCCACGGCGGGTTCGGCACGGCGCCCAAGTTTCCCCCGGCCATGGGATTGTCGTTCTTACTCCGGAGCCACCGACGCTCGGGAAATCCGCATACGCTCACGATGGTGACCAAGACCCTCGACATGATGGCGGCCGGAGGGATCTACGACCACATCGGCGGGGGCTTTGCACGCTATTCGACCGACGCACGGTGGCTGGTGCCGCATTTTGAGAAAATGCTGTATGACAACGCGCTCCTGGCCCGCGTGTATGTCGAAGCCTATCAGGTCACCAAGAAACCGCTCTATCGACAGGTGGCCACCGAGGTCCTCGACTATGTGCGCCGAGAAATGACCGGACCGGAAGGTGGCTTCTATTCGTCGACGGATGCCGACTCCGAAGGCGTCGAAGGAAAATTCTTTGTTTGGACCCCCACCGAGGTACAGGATGTCCTTAAGAACGACGAGGACGCACGGCGATTCTGCGCACTCTACGACATCACGGAGTCAGGCAATTGGGAACATACGAACATCCCCAATCGGCTGCGACCTCTCGATGACGTGACCAGACAGCTGAACCTGACCACCGACGAGTTGATGGAAATCGCGCCCCGTGCGAAGCCCCTGTTGTACGAAGCACGCCGACATCGTGTCCCCCCGGGTCTGGATGACAAGGTGATTACCTCGTGGAACGGCATGATGCTGTCGGCCATGGCCGAGGCAGCCAGGGTCTTCGGAAACGCCGCCTATCTCAAGAGCGCGCAACGGACGGCCGACTTTTTGCTCCGCAGTCATGCCAAACAGAACGGCCGCCTACTGCGCACCTCGCGCGGCGAGCGCGCCCATCTCGACGCCTATCTTGAAGACTACGCATACCTGACAGAGGGATTGCTGGATCTCTATGAAGCCGGTTCATCCGAATCGTATCTCCAGGCAGCCGCACGACTGGCGGAGTACCTGATCAGTGACTTTATGGACCATGAACGAGGCGGGTTTTTCACGACGGCGATACACCATGAATCCCTCATTCTCCGACACCGGGAGGGCACGGACGGAGCCACACCCAGCGCCAACGCCGTCGCCGCGTCCGCACTGGCCCGACTGTCCTTCCACTTTGATCGTGACGATTGGCGCCGCGCCGCCATCGCCGCCGTACGCGCCTACGGTCGGCAACTGACTCGCTACCCACGCGCCTTCGCGAAGAGTCTGGCCGTGGTCGATTTTCTGATCGAAGGACCAGTGGAACTGGCCCTCGTAGGTCATGAGTCGCACGATGACCTTCGCGCCATTCGTGAGGCGGTGGCACAGTATTATCTTCCCAACCGCATCGTGGCAACGGGTTCTCCAGGGCACCCCTCTTCGCTTCCACTCTTGCGAGACCGTCCAGCCCTGTCCGGCAAGCCAACACTGTACATCTGTCGGAATTACACCTGCCGGCAACCGATCACCGATCCCCGTGTGGTCTCGGAGGCGTTGCAGACTCACCAGACTGTGCCGAGGGAGCATGGAACGGAACCAACGCTGTTGCAAGGGGTCAGCCTTCCAGGGCACGCCACGGTGCAGGGTACGGCGGCCTATGCGTCGCGATCAATGGCGCGTGACGGCGACACAGGCTTGGCACCAGGCTTTACAGTGCTCGGGTCGACCGGGCTGACCACAACACGGCTTGGATTCGGAACATACCGCGTCGATATGCAGCATGCCGACCACCGCGACGCGTTGAGAAAAGCCTTGCGAGCGTCTTGTAATCTCATCGACACCTCGACGAATTACACGGATGGCGACAGCGAACGATTGGTCGGCTCCGTGCTGGCCGAGCTGGTTGCCTCGGGTGAGATTCGCCGCGAGGAAATCATCGTGGTCTCCAAAATTGGATATCTCCAGGGGCAGAATCTCAAACTTGCCGAAGCCAAGGACAAATCTGGCCGCCCCTACCCTGAACTGGTGAAATACGGAGAGGGTATTTGGCATTGCATTCATCCTGAATTCTTGGCGGACCAGCTGACGTTGTCTCTCGATCGTTTGGGACTGGCGACACTCGATCTCTGCCTGCTGCATAATCCAGAATATTTCCTCTCGGAATCGAGGCATCGTGGTCCATCTGATCTCACCGCACTTCGTGGGGAGTTCTATGCACGAATTGAACGAGCCTTTGCCTATTTTGAAACACAGGTATCGGGCGGACGGCTCCGCTTCTACGGCGTGTCATCCAACACCGTCACTTCTGCGGCTGACGATCCGGAATCGACCTCGCTCGCGCATATGGTGCAAGCCGCTGAAGCCGCAGCCCGATCCGTTGGTGCGTCTGCCCATCATTTTCGTGTGCTTCAATGTCCGATGAATCTCTTGGAGGCCGGCGCCGCCAGGACCGCCAACACCGGCCCGGCTCAACTTCAGACCGTGCTTGACTATGCGAGCCAGAACAGAATCGCGGTGTTCGTGAACCGGCCGTTGAATGCCATGGTGACTCCAAACAGGATGTTGCGGCTGGCAAATCTCCCGCTCGAAGATCCGCCCATCGATATCGATCAACAGCTGAGCACGGTGGCTGCGCTCGAACAGGAATACCGGACTGCTCTCGCGCCCAACATCCCCTCGTCCGGAACCGGGATGGCACCGGCCGAATACTTCAATTGGTCAGCCGAACTGCATCGCATTCATCCGCAGATACAGGGGCTCGAACATTGGGAACAGATCGAACACCACATGATCGCTCCACAGATCAACCAGGTCTTACAGTTGCTCGCACGCCAACTTTCCGGAGATGGAGCCGAACAATGGGAACGCTGGCGTCAACGCTATATTCCTGAGCTTCTGACGCTGCTGCGTGGATTCCGGCGCGAAGCAATCTTGAGGAGCCATGCGCAGACAGAACGAGTCGCCCGAACGATCGACCCTCTGTTGCCAGCCTCACACCGCATCGCGTCGCTCTCCCAAAAAATGTTGTGGCTCCTCACGAGTACGCCGGGAGTCACCTGCGTATTGAACGGTATGCGGACACCGAAGTACGTTGAGGATTCATTGGCGATCTTGAGATGGGAACCGATCAGAGATACCCAGCCGATCTATGAAGCGGCACTGACGCTGCCTCAGTAACAATCGGCTCATCCTTCCTAAGGAGGAGGATCTATGAGACAGGTTCGCAGTGTCATAGTATCAAGCACGTTCGTCCTCATCATGCTCCTACTCCAGGGGTGTGCCGCAAAATGGTGGTGGGGATCGGAATCGGGGCAAGAGGGGCAGGCTCAAGCAGAACTGATCAAGGAGCCCGTGATCAAAGTGATACCTCCTGACGACAGACACCTGACCGGCTCCCGAACCAGCCCGGCCATGCAGTCTGAGCTTTTCTCTCGAAACGCGACCGGCCTGGCCCATGAGACATTTGGTGACGTCCTATTCGATTTTGATCAAGACACAATCAGGATGGAAGCGATGCGTGCCTTGGACGCTGACGCCAAACACCTGCAACACGACCGAGCGACCCGCCTCCTTTTGGAAGGGCGCGGCGATGACTTCGGCACGTCGGCGTATAATCTCGTGCTGGGCGAGCGCCGAGCACGAAATGTGCGATTCTACCTTCGGGAACTGGGGCTCTCCATCGATGTGACGACAACAAGTTACGGAAAAGATCGTCCGCTGTGTTTTGAGTATTCCGACGATTGCAGGCAGAGAAACAGGAGTGTCCATTTCGTCGTCAACTAATAGGGATATCCCACTCCGCCATGCTCTCCTTCTGGCCTGTGCCTGTCACACACAGTTTACACGCTGATTGTTGACAGGCGTCGTCGCTTTCATTAAGGTCCAACGATTCTTCCACCGTAGGAACCTTCTGTGTCTAAGCTCGCCGTCATCGACATTGGGACCAACTCGATTCATATGGTGCTGGCTGAAATTCTCCCCGATGCCAGTTTCAAGATACTCGATCGGTTTAAGGATATGACGCGGCTGGGCAACGGCGTCTTTGCCACCAAACGGCTCTCGGACGAAGCCATGTCCCGAGCATTGGACATCCTCAAAACGTTGGTCACGCTGGCCCGTAATAAAGGCTTCGACCGGATCGTCGCCGTCGCAACCAGTGCCGTGCGTGAAGCTCAAAACGGCGGTGATTTCGTCTCCTTGCTCATGGAGCAGATGGGACTGAGGGTCAAGGTAATCAGTGGGGAGGAAGAAGCCCGGCTGATTTTCCTGGGAGTCAAGCACAGTATCGCCCTCCCAGACGGACCGACACTCGTCGTCGACATCGGTGGCGGTTCCGTCGAATTGATCGTGGGGAATCGAGATGGCCTGATCCACGGCAAGAGTCTCAAGCTGGGAGCAATCCGCTTAGCGGAACAATGTCTTCCCAAGACACCTCCGTCGGAATCGATGATGCGCGCCCTCAAGCAGGTCGTGATCACAGAGCTACGGGCTGCGCTTAGATGCTTCAGGATGAAGAAGTTCCACTCCTTGGTCGCCACCTCCGGTATGGCAGGAAATGCCGGTGAGATCATCCACCTCCGTCATACCAGCCGACCATTGCCTCAGCTGAATCTTGCGACCGTGTCATTAAAGGATATCCGCAGCCTCGAAGCGGAGTTGGCTCAATCATCGGTGAAGGCTCGCCTGGCTATTCCCGGCCTGGACCCCAAGCGGATCGACACACTCTTACCGGCGACCGTAGTACTCCGGTGTCTGTTGGAGCTGTCGGGCCTTCACGCAATCACGCTGTGCGACAAGGCCATTCGTGAGGGTGTGATCTACGATTTTATCGTACGGCACCGAGAGGGGCTGAAAGCCGAACAGGATATTCCCGATGTTCGCCGTCGCAATGTGATCGGCCTTGCCCGACGCTGCCAGGCGCCAGAAAGTCACTCACTGCATGTGGCCAACTTGGCACTGAGTCTGTTCGATCAAACGAAGAGAGAACATCATTTAGGCCATCAAGAGCGCACCTGGTTGGAGTACGCCGCCATCTTGCATGATGTCGGGTACCTCATCAATCCGAGACAGCATCACAAACATGCGTACTACCTGATCAAGCATAGCGACCTAGGGGGATTGACGGCCGAGGACATTGATGTGATCGCCACCGTCGCGCGCTACCACCGGCGGTCCGTACCGGCGCTGAAACACGAAGAATTCACCCGTCTGACACCACACCTGCAACGTGTGGTCAAGATCCTGGCCTCGTTGTTGCGGATTGCCGATGGACTCGATCGAACGCATTTCTCTCTGGTTCGGGCCCTGCACGTCAAGTTGGGGAAGCAGATCACGATCCAAGTTCATCTGACCGGGGACGCGGAGATGGAGTTGTGGGCCGCGAAGAGCAGAGCCGATCTTTTCGAACAAGTATTCCGCCGACGGGTGCAATTTTCCGGAATGCCCCTGAAAACGAGACAATCATGACCGAATCCCACCTACTCACGACAGCCTCTCATCCTCATCCAGGAAAACTGATCATCGTCGAAGGTATCGATGGGTCAGGCAAAAGCACCCAATTGCAACTCCTGCATAAGTGGCTTGAGTCCAAAGGCCACAAGGTGTTCTTTACCGAGTGGAATTCCTCGGAACTTGTGAAGGAGACCACGAAACGAGGGAAAAAGTCGAAAAGCCTCACCCCGACAACGTTCAGCCTATTACATGCGACGGACTTTGCCAGCCGCCTGTATCATCAGATTCTCCCTCCCTTAAAGGCCGGCATGATCGTCCTCGCCGATCGCTATATCTACACGGCATTTGCACGCGACGTTGTGCGTGGCGTGGCCAACGAGTGGGTTCGGAAACTCTACGCGTTTGCGATCAAGCC
>JAOUHD010000065.1 GCA_029865345.1 Nitrospira sp. | reverse complement strand
TGCCCGACTCCTATCGGAAAAATCGGTGAGCCATTCAAGACACGCTGCGCCTGTTCCGCGTTCACGACCACTGCCGGGAGTTGGACGAGGAGTTGATCCAACGACATGAATTGCCTCGTGAGAGTTCCCATCGTGAGATGGCTGGCAACTTGATCAATCGTCACTGCCTGTTCGATGGACAGTGGGCCGACACGGCGGCGCTCGAGAGCATAGAGATGCCCTCCTACCCCTAAGGCCTGTCCGATGTCGGTACACAAGGTGCGTATATACGTGCCTTTGGAACACACAATGCGCAGGGCTACGTCACGACCGTGAACGGCCACGATCTCCAGCTGATGAATGGCAATCGACCGCTCTGCCCGATCGACCGTCCTCCCTGCCCTGGCTGCTTTATACAGCGGCTGTCCGCCGACTTTCACAGCTGAATACATCGGTGGCAATTGCTGCTGTACTCCTCGGAATCGGGTGATCACTGCCTGAAGCATGTCCTCCGTGATCGCATCTGGATCGACCCTGCTCAAAACCTGCCCGGTCGCATCCTGGGTGTCGGTCGTTTCCCCCAAGCGCATGACGGCGTGGTACTCTTTATCCCAATCAATCAGGTACTCGGCGATTCTCGTGGCCCGTCCGACCAGGATAGGCAACACACCTGTGGCACTAGGATCCAGCGTACCGGCATGACCGACTTTGCTTCCCCTCAATAAGCTCCGGACCTTGGCGACGACATCGTGTGAGGTCCAGCCAGCTTCCTTATGGACAACGAGGACTCCCTCCAGGACATCACCCAGGTCCGTTCTGATACCTGTCCGGTCCATACCCTTAAGAGTCCGTGATTCTCTGAGCATTGCTCGGAGAATCCTGAGTTTCCTGCTGTTCAGACTCCCCATGCAGGCCTTCTAAGAGCTGCATGATCCGGTCACCGCGAGGTCCGCTGACGTCCTTCTTGAAAATCACATCGGGCAGGTAGCGGAGCGAGAGTCGCCGTCCTAATTCCGACCGTACAAACCCACTGGCTTTTGAGAGGCCAGTAAAGACATCGCGCTCGGCTTCCCCCGTTTCCATGGTCGTGACAAAAATATGAGCGATGCGCAAATCCGCTGTCAGCTCGACATCGGTAACCGTGACGTCATGGACCCGAGGATCCTTGATTTTTCGCATGAGAATATCCGCCACTTCCATGCGAATCTGGTCAGCCACTCGGTCTGCCCTTTTATAGGTCGTCTTCGACATCTTCCTTACCAGCACTACCAGTCGCAGGCATGACAGGGAGCTTAGAGTAATTCCAACTGGGCTCGTGACACTTCAACTGCTGGCATGCTTTTGATTAGATTCAACGCTTGTTCAAGCACCTGGTTCACGTGGCTACGCTCATTCGACACACAAGCCATTCCAAGAATAGCCTTCTGCCAGAGATCCTGGCCATCTACTTCGGCGACTGAGAGGTTAAACTTGCCACGAAGCCTATCCTTGATCCCATGAAGGACTTGACGCTTGTCTTTAAGCGACTGACTCCCTGAAATGAATAACTCGACGGTGTATAGCCCCACGACCATGGTTCGGTTAACGTCGGCTCACAATAGAGGCACCATGATCCAGCTTCATGAGCTTGTCAGGCCTTCAGGTAAGAGGCTACAATAAAAATCCTTCGGCTGCTACTCGAGCTTCGCCGCGATCTTATCGACTGTATAGGCCTCAATGATATCGCCGGATTTGACATCGTTGAAGTTTTCGACGCTCAACCCGCATTCATACCCCTGCTGCACCTCACGCACATCATCCTTGAACCGCCGCAACGAACCAAGTTTACCCTGATAGACCACCACATTGTCCCGAATCACTCGGACTCCGACGCTTGACCGAGAGATCGTCCCATCAATAACATACGCCCCTGCTACGGCTCCGACCTTTGGAATCATAAAGACCTGCCGTACTTCCACTCGTCCTAACACGCGCTCTTTCAGAGTCGGCTCAAGCAAGCCTTCCATCGCAGCCTTGATGTCTGCGATGGCGTCATAAATGATCGTGTAGAGCCTGATATCGACACCCTGCTGTTCGGCCAATGCGGCTGCCTTTGGTTCTGGCCTGACATTGAAACCGATGATGATGGCTCGCGACGCGGAGGCAAGCAACACATCAGATTCCATAACCCCACCAACTCCGTTATGAATCACGCGTAGCTTGACGGCATTCGTCGACAGCTTTTCAACCGCGCCAACCAATGCTTCAGACGATCCTTGCACGTCGGCCTTGACGACAATGGCCAACTCCTTCACGGATCCTTCTTGAATCTTCGCAAAGAGATCATCCAAGGAGACCTTCGCGGGGCCAGTTAGCTCTGCAGCTCGACGCTTTTGCGCTCGTTCCTCCGCGATCTCTCGGGCAACTCGCTCATTGGAGACAACATGGAAGACATCGCCCGCCGACGGCACGCCCGGTAATCCAATAACTTCCACCGGAATGGACGGCCCTGCCTGCTGCGATTTTTCACCGCGATCGCTAAGGAGAGCCCGAACACGTCCACTGAATGTTCCGACGACATAGGCGTCACCCACCCGCAGGGTCCCGCTCTGAACCAACACCGTCGCAACTGGACCCCTCCCACGTTCAATCTTGGCTTCAATGACAGTGCCTTTCGCCTGCCTGTGTGGATCCGCCTTGAGTTCAAGTACTTCCGCCTGAAGCAAAATCATCTCGAGGAGAGTATCAAGACCCAATTTCTCTTTGGCAGACACCTCGACCATAATGGTATCGCCACCCCAAGCTTCGGAAATCAATCCATGTTCCGAGAGAGCGTTTTTTACCCGATCAGGATTGGCGGTCGGTTTGTCGATCTTATTCATCGCCACGATCAGCGGCACTCCGGCTGCCTTGGCATGGTTAATCGCCTCAATCGTTTGCGGCATCACACCATCGTCTGCCGCAACAACCAATATGACGATATCTGTGACCTTCGCGCCACGAGATCGCATAGCCGTAAACGCCTCGTGACCAGGAGTATCGAGAAACGTGACTTGCTTGCCGCGGACTGAGACGGTATAGGCGCCGATATGCTGAGTAATGCCACCGGCTTCCCCTTCCGCCACTTTTGTTTGGCGAATCGCATCGAGGAGCGACGTCTTCCCGTGATCGACGTGCCCCATAATGGTCACCACCGGCGGTCGAGATTCCGGCCGTTCATCATCACCAGTCTCAATGATATCTTGCAGCAACTCGTCCCCAATTTTCTCGACCGAGACCTCAACTTTGACTCCGCTTTCCTCGGCAAAAATCGATGCAGCGTCCAGACTCATAGGTTGGTGAAACGTTAACATTTGTCCCATATCCATCAGTTTCCGAACGATGTCGGCTGGCCGTTGACCGATCAACTCAGCGAACTCTTTAACCGTTGTCCGAGGGGTGACTTTCACGCTCTTGCGACGTGGTTTGGTGATTTCTCCCGGGGTGCTATGGTGGACATGCTTCGATCGGTCATCGCGGCGGTGCACTGGAATTGCACGAAGGTCTTGCCAGCGGGCGGCGTCCTCACGCAATTTCACATCTTGCTGCTCGTCCTTAGGACGGCCTCCTGTTTTTTTCGCTTTCTTGAGTTTTTCTTTGAGAGCCTCTGCCTCAATGGCCTCGAATGCCATGCTTTTCTTTTTGCTGGCGACAGACTCGGGAGTCACTACCCCGGGTATTACCGGCGCGATAGTCGGCTTGGCCGGCGGCGCTTCCTGTCTCACATCAAGTGGCACTGTTGCGGATGGAGCAACCTCGCCCAGACCTTCCTTCACTGGAAGACTGCGGTCGGCTGGGCCATCGCTAGCAAGGTGGTCAACCGATGGAGTCGGTGCGGTCGGAAGACTTGAGGACTCGGGCTGCGCTGAACGCTCAGTCTCACCAATCGAGACTGAAAGAATGGCCTCGATTGGCTCGTCTTCCTTCTTTCGCTTGATGAGGATGCGCCGCTTATCAGGCTTGAGCGGCTCTTCGACGACAGGACCCTTTGCCCCCACAGTTTTCCCCCGACTCGTATGCTCCGTCAACTTTGCACCGACCTCTCTCTCGATTCCCGTCCCTTGACTCGTCGATTTTGCAGCCAACTTATCCAACACCTTCTGAACGATGTCCTCTTCGAGCGTACTGCTGTGAGATGAAACCGAGACCCCCAGCTTTTTGAGCTCGGGGATGAGCACTCGATTTTCCATGCCTAACTTCTTCGCAAGTTCGTATACACGCATAGCCATGAGGACGGTTCCGTATTCTATCCGCTCGTTGCTTCCTCAGCTCTGGCAGCCTGCCGAGCTTCTTCTTGCAGTCGTTGCGCTTCGGCTTCGTCCGCAATCGCGGCTTTAATTTCCCTATCACGCTCGACCTTCTCTTTTTCGTATTCCGTTGAGCTGATAATGTCTATCTTCCACCCGGTCAAGCGCGCGGCAAGCCGAACATTCTGACCGTTTTTCCCGATCGCCAACGACAATTGCGAGTCGGCTGCGACCACGAGCGCCGACTTCTTCTCTTCGTCAATCCCGACCTTTTCGATTGTTGCAGGGTTTAAGGCTTCGGCGATAAAGACTCGCGGATCCTGGGTCCAGGTAATGATATCGATCTTCTCGCCCCGAAGCTCGCGCACGACCGCCTGTACGCGGGAGCCCTTGATGCCGACGCAGGCGCCCACCGGATCCACAGCCTTTTCACGAGACGTGACCGCGATCTTTGTTCGGTCCCCAGGCTCTCGAACGACGGATCGGATTTCAATGATCTTTTCCATGACCTCTGGCACTTCGAGCTCAAAAAGCTTTGCCACAAACTGCGGATGGCTACGAGACAGAATGACTTGAACATCCTTAGGCGTCCGACGCACCTCCAGCAACATCGCCTTCACGCGATCGCCGCGCCGATATGTTTCCCGAGGAATCTGCTCTTGGATCGGCAGGATAGCCTCCGTCTTTCCGAGGTCCACCAGGTAATTCCGGCGCTCCATGCCGAGGATAATTCCTGTCACGAGATCGCCCTGACGTGTGGAATATTCCCTTTGAACAGCTTCCCATTCCGCTTCGCGCACCTTCTGGAAAATCACTTGCTTCGCTGTTTGCGCAGCAATTCTCCCCAATTCGTTCATTTCGATCAGCGATCCAATTTCGTCCCCGACTTCCGCCTCGCTATCGTATTGGCGGGCCTCCTGAAGAGAGATCTCCGCCTTGGGGTTGCTGACCGTTTCTACGATGATCTTCTTGGAGACGACGGAAATTTCCCCAGTTTTTGGGTCGATCTCCACTTGGATATTTTCGGCCTGACCAAAGCGCTTCTTCGCGGCGGTCTGCAGGGCGGATTCGATGGCTCCAATGACTCGGGCCTTATCGATCCCTTTCTGACGCCCGATTTCGTCGATCACGGTAATCAGTTCACGGTTCATACGTCATGCTCCTGCATCCGGTTACCACTTAACAATCTCCAACGTTCCGCCCCTCTAGATCTTCACAACCAGCTTTGCTTCAGCAATCATGTCTCGACTCAACTTCACCGTCTCGAATGTTCGCGCAGCAACCACCTTCAGCACGACCGCCTCTTCATCCACCTGCATCAGCTCACCAGCAATCTTCCACTGGCCTTCGAGAGGCTCTCGAAGCTTGAGACTCACTTCTTTTCCAATCGCCCGTTGATAATCCTGGGTTCTCTTGAAGGGTCGATCAAGACCCGGAGAAGAGACTTCAAGGGTATAGGCATGGGGAAATGGATCGGCCACGTCAAGCGCCGGTCCTAGGGCCTTATGTGCCTGCTCACAGTCTGTGATGCTGACTCCATCAGATTTAGTGATCAGAACGCGAACGACCGAGCGAGGGCCTTTCCCCACGCGCACCACATCAACCAACTCAAGCCCGAGCGTCCATAGGATCGGCGAAATGATTTCGTGCAACCGGTCGGCAACCAGCTGCGGACGACTGCCGGTTATACTCAGCCCATCTTCCTTTGACATGTATCCAAACAAAAAAGTGGGCATGAGCCCACTTACAGAGGTAGCACCATACCATGCACCCCGGTGCAAAGCAAGGGCACTAGCCGGCTAACAAGGCCCAGCGAGCAGCCAGTGTTTTTGTGATGGGACCCGGCTGTCCAGAGCCAATGGTTCGTCCATCGATCTGGACAACACCGAGCACCTCAAGCGTAGTCCCCGTCAGAAATACTTCATCTGCATGATACAGAACATCGAGCGGTATAAACCGTTCTTCGATGACAATGCCATCCTTTTTCGCCAACTCTAAGACCACGGTCCGTGTGACGCCGGATAGAATTCGAGGGCCTTCGGGAGCCGTCATGACCACTCCATCCTGAATCGCCATGACATTGCTCAGCGCACCTTCCATGACAAAACCGTCTCTGACTAAAATCGCTTCGAAGACGCCGGCCTTCTTCGCTTCTTCACGGGCAAGGACGTTGGCTAGAAGATTGACGCTTTTGATATCACAACGCCCCCACCGAAGATCCTCGCTGGTACATGCGCTAACGCCAGTGCGGCGGACATCCGGCGCCAGAGGATGGAACTCTCTGATGGTCATCACAACCGTTGGAAGAATATCGGCGGGGAAACTATGCTCGCGGGGAGCCACCCCTCTGGTGATCTGGATGTAGATCTTAGCATCTTGATATCCGGCCAGGCTAAGTCCTTGTTGAATCCACCTGGTCCATTGCTCCCTGGTATAGGGTTGGCGAAGCGAAAGTTCCCCCACACTCCTATTCAGCCTAGCCAGATGTGCGTCAAACTCGAACGGCGCCCCTCGATACGTGCGAATGACTTCGTAGACGGCATCTCCGAATTGGAAACCTCGATCATCGATGGAAACAGTCGCCTCCCCCCAAGGCAAAAAACGACCGTTGATGAACGCGATATCCGGCATTAGATCAATTCCTCGATGGCGGTCCAGCTTCAATTCTGAATACCCGCCGGTCTTCCGCGGTAAATTTCCACCCCATGCGCTTTTCGAAAATCAGCTGATAGACCCCGGACTGCACGGCTTGAAATTCGAAGATGCGTTGCCCATTTTCCACGGCGTTATTACTCGCGATGCGGAGAAATTCATCGTTGAGAAGGGCAAGCCCTTTAGCATCATAGGACGGCACCCACTGTTCACCTCTGGTGCGGTCTTCCCATAAATGAATGACGAATGGCTGGTCGACCGTGACCACGCGGCAATCACTGCCGTCTAATGCAGGATTGTGATCGGCACTGGAAATACTCACGTCGATATCCGCAATCCATGTCGCGAAGACACCCGTTCCACCTGATTTCTCTTTTTATGCTTTCCGTCGAGAGCCAATCAAAATATCATTGCCGTCCACCCGGACTTCGTAGCTCCCTACGCAATACCCGCCACCGTCGGTGCCTTGCCCATTTCTGATGTCGAATGCTAGATCATGCCAAGGGCAGGCAATGACATACCCCTTGAGTCTCCCCTCAATAAGCGGACCCCCTTCATGGGGACAGCTATTATGGATGGCGTACAACTTCCCCTCGACGTTGAACAACGCGAGCGGACGGTCATTCGCCGTGACAATCTTTGACTTTCCCGGAGGTACCTCATCGATCTGTGCAACTTTCTGAAACCCATCCATCATGAGTGATTCCTCAACTGTCTTCGTAGACGCTACATACGAAGGGCATACTTGAGCTCGTCGCCCTTTGCAACTCCTGTTGTCTTAATGAACCCCGATTCTGCCTGTATCACATACCGCGCCTCTTCCGGCGGTGGCCCAAAAAATGGGCACGGGTCTTTCGCGCATGGTTCTGCATGTTCCAGGATATGCACAACATGATGCCCCTCATCCACCCACAGAATATCGATAGGGAATCGATATTCCCTGGTTGTCACACGATGCATCCCATTTTCCTCAAAAATATAAAGCATGCCCCCGCCTGCGGGCAAGGTCTCACGAAAGGCAAGCCCAAAGAGCAATTTCTCCGGCGTGTTCGCCACTTCGGCTTCGAGCTCAACACCGCTCGGAAACTTGACGACGATGATGTCCGATTCCTTGCGCTCAATGAGGAACACCGACACACTCATCAGGAGAAGGGCAAGCAGAATCATCATGATGATCCGCTTCTTCTGCTGCTCTCGATTGCTCGCCTGGGTTTGATCAGCTGCCATTGATAGTATTCGGCGGTCTCTTTCTCTGCTGGGCCCAACGCCCCATGCAGAAGTGTACGCTAGGTCTTCTGACCGGATTCCGTTCGATTGACTTGGAAAAGAATCACGGAATAAAATATCACTTCGCGTACCTGCTCATTACACGTCGAGGGGAGTACTATGGTGTGAGCTGCGTGAACTTGTCAACGTGCTAGTAGTTAGCCAGTCTTTTGGAGTGAGGAGGAGGCTTGGGTCATGGCATTATTGATTACCGATGAATGCATCTCTTGTGGAGCATGTATCCCGGAATGTCCCAATGAAGCGATCTTTGAAACCAGGAGTGACGCTGAGACCAAAGGTAATCATGTTGGCGATGGGCAGGGAGTTGGCGACAGTATTTATGTCATCGCACATGACCGTTGCACTGAGTGCGTTGGTCACTTTGACGAACCCCAATGCGCGGCGGTCTGTCCCGTTGATAATTGTTGCATTTCAGACCCTCTGTATCCTGAAACGACGGATGTGC
This sequence comes from Nitrospira sp., assembly GCA_029865345.1. Classification (GTDB taxonomy): domain Bacteria; phylum Nitrospirota; class Nitrospiria; order Nitrospirales; family Nitrospiraceae; genus Nitrospira_D. Next base: position 8,746 of record JAOUHD010000065.1, on the reverse strand, counting down.
TGCTGGAGAGGGCGAAGACATTGAATCCAGATAAAGCAATTGATCCTGCCAAGATATGGAGCGGGGTGAGAAACTAACGCTCTTTAAGTGACGTATTGTAAGGGCCCTGGTTCCATCCGGAATCAGGGCCCTTTGTCTTGGGCTGTTGTGATCGAACAACGACAAAGGCCTCGGTGCGTTACACCGAGGCCTTTTCACTGTTCGAACCGAGCTAGAGGTTACTTCAGCATCAGCAACTTGCCACCCACATGACCTGGGTGCAAGTGACAACGATACTCGAGGACGCTCCCCGACGCATAAAACAGATCACTGGTTGGAATGCCGATATACTGTGTTTCCCCCGGTTTGAGCACGATCTTGGTATGCAAGACGGTTGGTGCAGATTGATTCACGGCGGCGCTGAGCTGGAACCCGTGCTCAGCCGTTGCATTATTCGTCACTTTCAACAACACTGGAGCACCAGGACGCGATTTAAAGTCGAGGACGGTCATCGGCGGATACCAGACCTTCATGTTTCCAATTTCAGTAGCAAAGAACGAAACATCCACGCTCAGCTCCTTAAACGGCTGGCCGACGACAGAACCCGTTTCCAGATCGCCGGTCTCTACACCTCCGGCTTGAAGCGCATACGAACTCGAAGCCCCAGCCAATACCATTCCAAGGCCGAAGAAGACCGCCAACATCGTCTTGCCCATGACTACCCCCCTTGCGAAGTATGTAAGAAGAAACAAAATAGAAGCTTGTGAATATGTGCCGCCAAACTTACAGAGAACACCACGGCCTCCAATAGCGTGCACTCGTTGTCTACGACTGTGTCCCGGCATTCACTACATTATAAGATTATTCGTATAACATATGGGTCAAAACGGAAGCAATTGATTTAGAACTGCCGCAGCCGCTTGAACCGTGGCTCACTCGATGGAATCCAGCTCCACAGGTGATGGCCCTGGATAGGGTGTCAGCCCTCTCGGTGCCGGACAATTGATACCAATTGTGGCAGAGCACCCCGTACTCTCCGCTAAATATTCGCTTGGTCACGGCCTCGCTTAAGTATTTCCCGAAAACTCCGATAGGGCAGTTGAGGAGCTGCAGCATGCCCATCATTCTGGCGGTCAACGGAATCGTGGAAACGTACCCGGTCAAACCGGCTGGTCCACGGAATGCCCGGCCTGAATACGCGAGGGAGCGGGAGCATCATGGCCAACACGCTTCCTCTCTGGATCACTCAGCCATGGCAGCACAAACAGCCTATCAACAGCAGAGCATCGAACAATCGCACTCGAAACCGGCGATTCTCGCGCGTGACCTGATGAGCACTCCGGTTATCTCTCTTCCATCCGATAGCACCTGGCTTGACGCCTGGACGAGCATGTCAGACAAGGGATTCCATCATATCCCCGTCACCTCGATGCACGACACCCTCGTCGGGATGGTGTCGTATCGCGACTTGCTCCGCCATGCTCCAGAACTGATCACGGCGGCCGATACGCGACAGGCCTCCAGACGGCGATTGGGTGACATCATGACATCCCGAGTTATTTCGGCCACTCCCGTAACAGAGGTCCGGGAAATTGCCCGCGTCATGTTGGATGAACAGATTCATGCTGTTCCAATTTTGGATCACCAGCGCCGTCTGGTCGGTATTCTTGCTACCCGAGATCTACTGCAGGGTATCGCCAACCACGGCCCTCTCGAACTCTGGACCTGACTGTTCCGTTGATGACTTCATAGACAGACTCTCGTCGATTGTGTTCCTCCGACCGGTCTCGGCTCGACTCGATGCGGTGATCGTCGTCGTGACCAATCCGGAAGGGTTCCGGGCTACTCCCTCGCCTCGATCATCACAAGTATGACCATTGAGAGAACGTCGCCGCTTGACCGATGCGGTGTCCGGCAGGATCGATCACATTCCAAATCACGGCTTGCTCGACAAGAAATCGCCTCCCCGTCGAGGAAATTCGCACCCCTCGATATCCGTCGAAGTAACCAGCGAGCTTTGCTCGCTCCAACATTCTTCTCCGCTCAGTACGGTCATCCGCCTCAGCCGTGAGTCGCGATGGCGTCTGGATGAATTGCTTCCAGGGTAGTTCCCACAGGTCCAACGCAGTTTGATTGCCATAGTTTAAGATCGGGTCCGGCTCCACACCGTGCGACACAACGACAACGGATACTTCGAATAATCGAAGGGCCTGTGCCTTTCGGTCGCCAGCCCGATCAATGAGGTCTTGTCCGATCCAATAGTGATAGCTCTCCAGCAGTCGGTGACTCCACTCAACAATACGCGACTCGCTCCAGGGTCTAGATTCCATCGGTGCGGTGGTACCACGTCTTGCGTGGTGGGGCAAGCTTCACAGACACCTTGTCAAGACCATGGGACTTCTCTGTATAATAGGCTTTCGTTTAACGAAGTAGGAGCACAGATGGCGGGCACGACGTTGTTCGACAAGATTTGGGATGCGCATGTCGTCCGGTCAGAACCAGACGGCACGACATTACTGTACATCGATCGACAGTTGGTTCATGAAGTGACTTCCCCTCAGGCCTTCGAAGGGTTGAAACTGGCTGGGCGAACGCCTCGACGACCTGCCGCAACCCTCGCTGTCCCGGATCATAATGTCCCCACCACAGACCGGCGGCTAGGGATCGCTGATCGGGTGAGCGCTCTTCAGATTCAAACACTCGAAGACAACTGCAAGGAGGTCGGCATCACCCTTTTTAATATGAGCGACATCCGTCAGGGTATCGTTCATGTGATTGGCCCCGAACAGGGATTCACTCTCCCCGGCACAACAATCGTCTGTGGCGACTCCCACACCTCCACCCATGGCGCGTTTGGTGCCCTGGCGTTCGGCATCGGGACGAGTGAAGTGGAACACGTGTTGGCCACCCAATGTTTGGTGCAGAAACGGCCCCTGACAATGGAAATTCGCGTCGATGGAACGCTCTCCGACCGCTGTTCCGCCAAGGACATCATTCTTGCGATCATCGGGAAGATCGGCACGGCCGGAGGGACCGGCTATGTCATCGAATATACCGGTTCGGCGATTAAGGCCCTCAGCATGGAGGGTCGCATGACGCTTTGTAATATGTCGATCGAGGCCGGCGCCCGAGCAGGCATCGTGGCTCCCGATGAGAAGACGTTTGCCTATCTCAAGGGGCGACCGCTCGCTCCGAAGGGAGAACTTTTCGATCACGCAGTTCGCGCTTGGCGAGAGCTCAAGACCGATACGGACGCCATGTATGATAGGACCGTAACCTTGGAGGCGGAACAGATCGCGCCGCAGGTCAGCTGGGGCACCAGTCCCGGGATGGTCGTAGGGGTGGACCAGAATGTTCCGGACCCACAAACGATGTCCGACGAAAACACGAGAAGTGCCACCGAGCGGGCATTAACCTACATGGGGCTTTCACCTAATATGCCGATTACCGATATCACGATCGACAAAGTTTTCATCGGCTCCTGCACAAACTCGCGGATCGAAGATCTTCGCCTCGCAGCTAGTTTCGCAAAAGGCAAACAGGTCGCGAAGACCGTCCACGCGATGGTGGTTCCAGGGTCAGGGCTCGTCAAACAACAGGCGGAGGCAGAAGGGCTCGACCATGTCTTCCGCGAAGCAGGGTTCGAGTGGCGGGAAGCCGGCTGCAGCATGTGTCTCGCGATGAATGCCGATGTGCTGAAGCCCGGTGAGCGCTGTGCCTCGACGAGTAATCGGAATTTTGAGGGGCGCCAGGGAGCTGGAGGTCGCACCCACCTGGTGTCGCCTGCGATGGCGGTCGCCGCGGCCATCGAAGGTCATTTCGTCGATATTCGACATTGGAGCTAATGACGCTATGGAACCGTTTACTCTTCTCACCGGTCTGGTTGCCCCATTGGATCTCATCAATGTCGACACGGACCAGATCATTCCGAAGCAGTTTTTAAAGACGATCAAACGGACAGGACTCCGCGAAGGCCTCTTTTTTGACTGGAGGAAGAAAAAAGATGGATCGCCCGATCCGAACTTTTTCTTGAATCAACCTCGCTATCAATCGGCCTCGATCTTATTAACGCGCGATAATTTTGGTTGCGGCTCCTCTCGTGAACATGCCCCCTGGGCCCTGTTGGATCAGGGGTTCCGTTGCATCATTGCCCCAAGCTTTGCCGACATTTTTTATAACAACTGTTTTCAAAACGGCATTCTCCCCGTTGTGCTGAAGGCCGATGAAGTGTTGGCTCTCATGAAACACGCCGTCGGTACCGAGGGATACCGGCTCACCGTCGATCTTGGCAGCCAAACAGTCACCACGCCCGAGAAGACAACCTACCGGTTCGAAATCGACCCCTTCCGCAAGGATTGCCTCTATCGAGGACTTGATTCGATCGGCCTCACGCTCCAATATGAGCCTGAGATCACGGCCTATGAGTCTCGTCGAAAGACTGACGCTCCTTGGTTGTTCAGCGACCTTCATTCGTAACTGAGGAGATACCAGTGAAACTGTTTGTGACGCTGCTCTTCTTTATAGGCGCTGCCTACCTTACAGTCGTGTTCAACTGGACCTATTCGGATGGAAACCGGGCCGGCTACATTCAAAAATTTTCAACGAAGGGCTGGCTGTGTAAGAGCCATGAAGGAGAGTTGGCCATGACAACCGTGCCGGGAACGGCACCTGTTCTCTGGCAGTTTACGATCTCGGACGATAAAGTCGCCGCGCAACTGTCAGAGGTCATGGGAAAACGGGTGATCATGCATTACAAGGAGTATCGCTACATTCCCTCCACCTGCTTCGGGGACACCACCTATTTCGTAGATAAAGTGGAAATTCAAGAGTAGTCTTGACTCCCCATCTACAACCATTTCTTTCGACGGAACCCGATGAGCATGATGGCGGCGACGAGACCCATGATGCCAATCGCCATCGGGTAGCCCCACGGCCATTTCAACTCAGGCATATACTCGAAATTCATGCCATAGATGCCCGCGATAAACGTGAGCGGCATAAAGATCGTGGTGATGACCGTCAAGACCCGCATGACGGCGTTCAGTCGATAGCTCACACTCGACAGATAAATATCCAGACTAGCCGAGACCATTTCCCGCAAGGTTTCGATGGTGTCGACAATCTGAACCACATGATCATAGACATCACGGATAAAGATCTTTGTGGACTCATGCAGAAACGGACAGTCCGAGCGAGACAGACCGTTGATCGCTTCCCGGAGCGGCCAAACCGCACGGCGTACGAACAGCAACTGCTGTTTCAGCGCATGAATGTCTTTGAGGATGTCTGGCTTGGGATCAGCCATCACCCGTTCTTGCAGCGACTCGATCCGCTCACCGAGCAGTTCGAGTACCTCGAAGTATTGGTCGACGATGGCATCGATCAGTGCATAGAGCAGATAGTCTGAACCGTTTTGCCGAAGCCGCCCTTTCCCGCCTCTCAGACGGTCCCGCACCGTGTGAAACACATCGGTCCCGTTTTCCTGGAATGAGAGAACGTAGTTCCGGCCAAGAACGAAACTCACCTGCTCGACGACAATAGCCCCACGCTCAGCGGTCGTCAGCATCTTCATCACAAGAAAGAAATAGGTCTCATAGTCGTCAAGCTTCGGGCGCTGGTCCGTGTTGGCGATGTCTTCCAGCAGAAGGGGGTGAAGGCCAAAATGTTTCCCGAATCCTTCCAAAACGTCAACCTTATGGACCCCGCCAACATTCACCCATGTGACGCTTTCGTCAGCAGGCAGTCGAATCGCATTCAGATCTGTGACCACCTGTTCCTCGCACCGCACACCGGCATAATTGAACAGGGTCATACTCACGGCCTCGGCCCGCTGTTCACCGATGTGAACAAGCGTCCCTGGCGAGAGCCCCGTCTTCTTCGACCGTTTCTGGACCAGCTTCATCGTAGCCTGCTTGTACGCAGATTCAACGGCCAGGTCAAGCGTGGTACACGCTCAGTTCTTTTCATCTGACTCCAGGCCTGCTACTCTCCTATCATGACATGGGATTACGAACTGGATGTTCTCAGCATGGCGATTCGGAAGGCTGGAGCAGAAGCCTTGAGGTTTGCTGTCGATGGCTTTGAGACGATCCAGAAGCCGGACCAATCCCCAGTGACCTCGGCGGACCTGGCCGTGAATGAGGTCCTTCTCTCCCACCTGATGTCCACGTTTCCTGAGGATGGATGGCTCTCTGAAGAATCACCTGATTGTCTGGAGCGACTTCAGAAACGACGAGTCTGGGTCATTGATCCGATAGACGGGACGAAGGCGTTCATTAGTGGCGAACCGGAGTATTGCATTTCCGTCGGTCTCATTGAACAGGGTCGACCGATCGTGGCAGGTATCTTCAACCCTTCCACAGACGAATTATTTACCGCAACTCGAGGTGGAGGTCTGCGTCTCAACAGTAAACCGGTTACTCCACCAGCTTCGTGGAGCGGTCAACATCCAGTGATCGCCCTGAATCAATGGGAGCAACAGATCGGCCGCTTCACCTCCCTGGATCCATCGATCAATAAGCGGCCTATGCGCTCTATCGCCTGGGTACTCGCACTCGCCGCAACCGGCCGTATCGAAGGAGTCGTCACGTGGGAACCCGAAAATGAATGGGATGTGGCTGCGGGGGCGCTCCTCATCACGGAGACAGGGGGAACCATCTCCGATGGCCTCGGACAGGAACTACTCTTTAATCGACGCGAGCCTCGTTATCGCGGCATCATCGCCACTGGCCCACACTGTCCTGAGGCACTCGCTCGACAGCTCACAGGCCTGACTTGTGGGACCGACAACGGCCTTGCGTAAGGGGGAGTGATGGAGGATCAGGGTGCGGGAGGAGTATCGCCAAGGCGTGTCATGGAGGTTTTCCTGGTCAAGTGGAACGTGCCACCCTTCTCGGATGGTGACCTGTTTGCACCGATTCGCTCGTACCACCAGGTCCCGTCGCCTTCCATAGCATCGGCAGAGAGGTTCACAACGAAACCGCCTTCCCGATCGTTTTCTTTCTGAGACCACTTACCGATCCATGTCCGGCCGTTGAGCTGAATCGTTTCGAATCGCCCATCCTTGAATGCATACGTGCCGTTGCCCTGATCATCGAGTCGAAGGACGACCGCCCCGCCGTCTTCGTATTCCCATTCCCCTTCCAGGACGGAACGGTCACCGGCGGAATGGTCGGCGGAGACAGAGAGAGGAACTGTCGCCTGATGACCGCATCCAGTCAACAGCAGCGCAGCAACAGCGGCGACTATGGGAGCGAGGTGCAGACTCATGGTCGAGTTCATAGCACGGGCTTGCGCTTCAGGCAAGAAACGGCCGCTTCCTCGCGTGAGCACCTACAAGCCAGCTTGGGTCAATCGCCTACAGGCTTCATCGAGATCTAGGTCGGTCTTGGCATAACTGAAACGGACGAAGTTGGCCCCTGCCGCACCGGGGATAAAGGCCTCTCCCGGTACACCAGCTACACCGGTTCGATCCAATAGGTACATGGCACGAGCTTTCCCACTGTCGCCAGGAAGCCGGGACACATCCGCCAATACGTAATAGGCCCCCTCTGGGATCGAGGGAGTGAGTCCCGCCTTCGCCAGAGCGCTGCAAAATCTGTCGCGCTTGTGCTGGTAGTCTCGAGCCAGGCTCCCATAGAAATCATCCGGCAAGTCTCGAATACCACGAGCCACACCCATTTGAAGCGGCGCCGGAGCACAAACATAAAGGAGATCGTTCATTGCGCCAATCGCTCGTGTCCACGTCTGCGCAGCCACACTATACCCGATCCGCCACCCCGTCACACTGAACGTCTTGGAGTACCCTCCGATGGTCACCGTCCGTTCGGCCATATTCGGCAAGGAAGCCATGCTCACATGGCGTCGCCCGTCATAGAGAAAGTATTCGTAGATTTCATCCGTCAGGACAAACAGATCGTGCCGGCACGCAAACTCTGCCAACGCCTCAAGTTCCGTTCGGCTGAAGACCTTGCCCGAGGGGTTGCCGGGCGAATTGACGATGATGGCCTTTGTTCTTGTGGTCACGAGCTGCTCAAGCTGAGTCAATGAATAGGTCCAGGCCGGTGGCTGCATGTGGGCCACTACAGGGACTGCTTCAACCGCCATGAGTGCGCTGATGTGGTATTGATAGTACGGCTCAAAGAGAATGACTTCATCACCGGGATTCAGCAGCGCAGCACAGGCACAGTGAAAGGCGCCGGTTGCCCCAGCGCTGACGGTGACTTCGGTTTCAGGATCGGCGCGAATCCCGTTATAGTGGGCCAGTTTGTCGGTGATGGCGTCCCGTAATTCAGGCAAGCCATCGAAGCGGGTGTAGACATTGTGCCCATCCCTGATGGCCTGCTCTGCCCCTTCGAGCACGATCGGCGGCACCGGCGTATCACAGACCCCCTGTGCCATATTGAGCCCCTTCGCACTCGCGCAGGCCTGGGTCATGGCCCGAATTTCAGATTGGGCGAGATCTCCCATCCGTCGACTGACTGTTCGCATGCCCCTTCTCCTTCTTAAGCCTTCACGATCGGTGTCCTTTGTGGCAGAGGATGAGGTCGGCGTCAAGATGGAGCCACAACCTAAAGTGCGATAGGAGAGGTCATAGGTGTCCCCTTAGGTACAATATAGATTCTCCTTGCTCAGGCCGGCTCTATGCGTACACTAAAGGCTGCTGGCCCGATCTTTAGTTGAAAAGGACCGCCGCCGTGACATCAAAGACATCTCGAGAACTCAGTCAGACAGATGAGAACCAACAAGACCGGCGCGGAAGAAGGAT
>JAOUHD010000064.1 GCA_029865345.1 Nitrospira sp. | reverse complement strand
CAGCTGGTGCGCAATGGCGGAAACCGAGAACCCTTGAGTCGCCAGTTCGGCTGCGACAATGATGCGTGTTCTTGTATCCATGTCCAGAGTCTACGCTGGACTGTCGGATTTCTACGGCAACAATGCGAAACCTTGACAAGAAGGAGAAGGCATCGATACTATCACTTGTTCCAGCGAAACACCTGGTTATACTGAACCCATTCATTATTATGTAGAGGATTACGCTATGGCCATTCGAGTTGGAATCAATGGATTCGGACGCATCGGACGCAACGTATTCCGCGCCTCGATGGGCGACAAAGATCTGCAAATCGTCGCCATTAACGATCTCACAGACGCCAAGACTCTCGCATACCTGCTCAAGTATGACTCCGTACACGGGACCCTTCCGGCCACTGTCGAGGCCAAGGAAGACCAAATTTTCGTTGATGGGACCCCCATCAAAGTGCTCGCGATGAAAGACCCGAAAGAGCTGCCCTGGAAAGCGCTGAACGTGGACGTGGTGATCGAATCGACAGGCCGATTTACCGACCGAGACGAGGCAGGCAAACATTTATCTGCCGGCGCCACACACGTGATTATCTCGGCCCCGTCGAAAGATCCCGATGTGACCATCGTACTTGGTGTCAACGAAAACAAGTTCGATCCCAAATCCCACCACATTGTGTCCAATGCCTCCTGCACGACTAACTGTCTGGCGCCTGTGGCTAAGGTTCTGTTGGAAACGTTCGGGATCAAGCACGGGGTCATGACCACCATCCATTCGTATACCAACGATCAGCAACTGCTGGACCTGCCTCATAAAGATTTGCGGCGCGCTCGAGCGGCCGGCATGTCGATGATTCCTACGAGCACCGGAGCGGCCAAGGCCTTGCATCTGGTCATCCCTGAACTCAAGGGTAAATTGGACGGGCTTGCCATTCGTGTCCCGACCCCGAATGTCTCGCTGGTCGATCTGACCGTTGAAACTGAGAGAGATTGCGATATCGCATCCGTCAACGCGGCCTTCAAGAAGGCCGCGGACGGTCCGCTCAAAGGCATTCTCAAGTACTCTGAAGAGCCCCTCGTCTCGATCGACCAAAAAGGAGACCCTCACTCGGCCACCGTCGATGCCCCGTTGACCAACGTCGTGGACAAGCGTCTGGTCAAGGTGACGGCGTGGTACGACAATGAATGGGGCTATTCATGCCGAGTCCGCGACCTGGTCAAGGTCCTGGCCGGAAAATCTATTACTCACTGAATGCGGCACCAGGGATGATGGGGCGGGCTTTACACGAATCCGTCTCTTGAACCAACTTTATCAGTTCACAGCACCTACGGGAGGAGCGCCTCATGAACTTGCACAAGAAGACCATGGACGATGTGCAGCTTCGTGGCAAGCGCGTGATCATCCGCGCCGATTTCAATGTGCCGCTCGATGAATCGCTGCAAATTACTGACGACACCCGCATTCGCTCGACCCTGCCGACCATCAATCGCGTCGTCGATGAAGGCGCCAAAGTCATTCTCTGCTCTCACCTCGGCCGGCCGAAGGGTGCCTTCGACCCCAAATACAGCCTGGCGCCAGTTGCAAAACGCCTGGGACGACTGCTCGGGAAAGAGGTGATCTTCGCTCCGGACTGTATCGGCCCGGCCGTTGAAAAGCTGGTCGCCAAGATGAAGGACGGAGATGTCCTCTTGCTAGAAAATCTTCGTTTTCATGCCGGGGAGGAAAAAAACGACGACGCCTTCGCCAAAGCCCTTGCCTCGCTGGGCGATGTCTTCATCAATGACGCGTTCGGGGCGGCACACCGGGCCCATGCGTCGACGGTTGGGATCACCAAACACATCAAGGATTCAGTGGCAGGGGCTCTTCTCAAGAAAGAAATCGAGTACCTTGAAGGTGCCGTCGCCAATCCTGTTCGGCCGTTTGCCGCGATTCTGGGGGGCGCGAAGGTCTCCGGCAAAATTGGTGTGATCGAAAACCTCGGGAAGAAGGTCGATAAGGTCATCATCGGCGGCGGCATGGCGTTTACGTTCTTGAAGGCCAAGGGCATGGAGATCGGCAATTCCCTTTGCGAAATGGACATGTTGGATTTTGCCCGAGGAATCGAAGAGCATGCCCTCTCACGCGGAGTCAAATTTTACCTGCCCGTCGATTGTGTTGTCGCAGCCAGCCGAGAGATTGGCGCTGAAACAAAAATAGTCCCGGTACAAGAGATCCCCAAAGGATGGTATGCCCTTGATATCGGGCCGGCCTCCGTCAAACTCTTCAATGAGGCGGTCCAAAACGCGAAAACTATCCTATGGAACGGACCGATGGGAGTGTTTGAAATCGACGCCTACGCCAGAGGCACCATGGCGATGGCGCATGCGATTGCCGATGCCTACGCCCTCACGATCGTCGGCGGTGGTGAGACGGCGCTGGCCGTTCATCGGGCTGGGGTCTCGGAGAGCATGTCGTTCATCTCGACCGGAGGTGGCGCGGCGCTGGAATTGCTGGAAGGCAAAATCCTTCCAGGTCTCGCGGCACTGCCTGATCGTCCAAGCTGATCAATAATCATCAGAAAGCAACAGAGATCCGAGAATCACTGTGCGTACCATCCTAATCGTCGGCAACTGGAAGATGAACAAGACCGCGTCTGAAGCGACTGTCTTCATGCGCGACCTACTCGCCCGTGTTCCTGCTCAGCCTGCAAACCTTGAGCTCGTCGTGGCCCCTCCTTTTACTGCGCTCGAATCGGTCCGCCTGGTGCTGGGCGCCTCGTCTCCGATTCAACTTGGAGCGCAGGATCTGTTCTGGGAGGATCACGGTGCCTACACGGGAGAAGTCTCTGCACCGATGCTGAAGGGCCTCGGTTGTCGCTATGTCATTGTTGGGCATTCAGAGCGGCGAACGCTCTTTGGCGAACGGGGAGACCTGATCCAGAAGAAAATTCGAGCGGCGCTCAAGCACGGGTTGCGCCCCATCCTCTGCATCGGTGAAACACTTGCACAACGAGACAACGGCACGACCGACCACGTACTGACACAGCAAGTGCACGACGGTCTGTCCGGCCTTGCCACGGAAGCGTTGGCCACCATCACCATCGCGTATGAACCAGTCTGGGCCATCGGTACGGGAAAGTCGGCGACGGTTGAGCAAGCCATTGCCGCCCACCGGACGATTCGGCAAGTCCTTGCCACCGTAGCCTCTCCCGCGGTCGCCGACTGCACGAGAATTCTCTATGGAGGAAGCGTCACGCCACAAAATATAGAATCGTTACTGGCCTCGGACCAGATCGACGGCGCACTCATCGGTGGCGCTTGTCTCCAAGTCGAGTCCTTTGCTACAATTGCAACAGTCGCTTCTGTTGCGCGATCCACCGGAGTCTGAGATCTCATGCTGTATACGTTGCTGATTATTGTCCATGTTTTTATCTGCTTCCTGATGATTGGGGCGATTCTTCTCCAATCGGGAAAGGGGGCGGAAATCGGTGCCTCGTTTGGTGGATCCAGTCAGACGGTGTTCGGCAGCCGTGGCCCAGCAAACTTTCTGAGCAAGCTGACGGTCGTTGTGGCGGCCGTGTTCATGGTGACATCGCTCAGTCTAGCCATTTTAGCCAAGCAACGAAACTTCTCTTCGACCGTCATCGATATGCAGCCCAAGAGCGAACCCACAGCTCCCTCGGCTCCCCCGGCTGCTTCACCCGCTCAACCTTCAGGAGATTCGCATCCTTCTGGGGAAACCCCAGCGGCGGGCCACTGACCTGTTCTTCGTCAGGGCGTCATTGGGCGATCGAGAGAGTCCCGGTTCCATTTCACTCGATTGACGGTTGATGCCTTTCGGCCTGCGAGGTGTCAGATACGAGTCAGCCAGGACTCGTGCGCGAGGTCTTCCCCACGCACGATTGAAAAGAAGGTGTCTTGGAGGGCACGTGTCATCGATCCAGGGGTACCATTTCCGATACGCCGATTGTCAATTTCTCGGACGGGGGTTAACTCTGCAGCGGTTCCCGTCACAAATACTTCGTCGGCAATATACATTTCATCGCGCGTGAATCGTTCCTCCACCACGACGATGTTTCGTTCTTGAGCCAATTGGATGACGGAGTTTCGCGTAATCCCTTCAAGCACCGACGTCAACGGCGTCGTCTTGAGCACGCCCCGTCGAACGATGAACACATTCTCTCCTGTTCCCTCGGCAACATAACCTTCCGGATCGAGAAGAATCGCCTCATCATATCCATCGGCCTTCGCCTGCCGTTTGGCCATAATGGAGTTCACATAGTACCCGGATATTTTCCCCTTGGTCATGGACACATTCACATGGTGCCTCGTAAAGGATGAGATGCAGGCACGCATCCCATTGGCCAATGCATCATCCCCCAAATAGGCGCCCCACCTCCAGGCAGCAATGCCCACCCGAATCGGATTCTCCCCTGGATGGATGCCCATCGCCCCATACCCAATGTAGACCAATGGACGAATGTAACAGGCATCAAGACGATTGACTCGAACGGTTTCAATAATGGCGTCGGTGATCTGCTTTTTGTCATACGGCATGGCCATCATGCCGATATGGGCCGAATCAAACAGTCGATCGATATGCTCCTGAAGCCGGAAGATTGCGGATCCTGATTTTCCCTTGTAGCACCGAATACCTTCAAACGCAGCAAGGCCATAGTGCAGCGAATGGGTGAGAATATGGACATTGGCCTCCTCCCACCCGACAAACTTCCCATCCATCCAGATCTTTTCAACCGGTTCCAACATTGAAGACAATCTCCAGCGAGCGATAGTACTAAATTCTGCCTGCGAGGGCTGGCGTGACGGACTATAGCGTGAGGTCAAACGTGGGTCAAGCAACCAGGCTGGCAATTGACTCCGAACCACTCACATAGTCATGGAAACACTTACGTGGAGGCGCAATAGTCACGCAGGCGGGCACTCAGAAACGTTCCGACTCGCTCTTCTCCCTTGGGACTCATGGTCACGACCTTGCCACCGAACAACAGGCCGCGCACCCATCGAACAACGACACGCTGAATTTCGACCGGCTCATCTTTATCGGGAAGGGTGAGCCGGACGACTAGTTCCATCCCAGGGGCTACTTGATGATCGCCCAGGACGCGAAACCCGTTACGACAGAGGTTTATCACCGTTCCTTTCCCGAGGAAATCCCCGCCCAGATAGTACACAACACAGCGAACGGGAATCCGATGATAGGTACGGATCACAAACTTGTTGATGTGCGACATGATCTTGTTGCCATCTCCCAATTTTGTATCGTGGAAATACCGGAAACATGCCCTCGCAATGGTAGCGCTCAGCATACGTGTCGGCACGATCGCTCTCCTAGTCCTCTAAAGAGGGGCCCATATCTACTCAGCAACTCGCTTGTCGCTCCCGGTATGTCTTGACACCTCTCTCATCCCCATGTTAAATGAACCGTTCTTCACGCTCGGAAAAGGAATAATATGTACGCGATTGTTGAAACAGGTGGAAAGCAATATCGAGTCGAGGCTGGGGCAACGGTTCAGGTCGAACGGCTGCCAGGAGACGTCGGGGCTGAGGTAGAACTCGGCCAGGTCCGTCTCGTGCATGGTGACGCTGGTATTCTACTTGGACAGCCTCTCATTAACGGGGCCAAGGTCACGGCTGAAATCGTGCAGCAAGGTCGAACCCGATCAATTACCGTTTTTAAGAAAAAGCGCCGCAAGGGCTATCGCCGCACCCGTGGACACCGACAAGGATTCACTAAGCTGTTGATTACGAATATTGCAACGGCCTAAAGACATAAGAAGGACTTACCCATGGCAACAAACAAAGGTGGCGGATCTTCACGTAACGGTCGTGACAGCAATCCTCAATATTTGGGGGTCAAGGCCTATGGTGGTGAGACCGTAACAGCTGGCAGCATTATCGTCCGCCAACGCGGCACAAAGTTTTTCCCTGGATTCAATGTGGACCTTGGAAGAGACCATACCCTATTCGCTACCATGAGCGGTGTGGTCAAGTTCGAAGGTGGACGCGGCAGACGAAAAGTCAGTGTATATCCTGTTCCGGCCAAGTCCTGATTCGCTTTCCTGCCTCTTCCGTTACGATCACACTGGCTAAATTCTCTCTCCCTCTCTGCTCAGAGTCGGGTATACTTTCCTACTCGTCGTGACCGAGCAGGCTACCGAACGTTAGAGAGATTATGTTTATCGATGAAGCACACATCGCGGTACGAGCCGGTCGTGGCGGAAACGGCATCTGCAGTTTCCGCAGGGAGATGTTTGTTCCGCGTGGAGGCCCAGACGGTGGAGATGGAGGCAACGGTGGCGACATCCTCATGACTGCATCTCATCGCTTGACGACCCTGCTCGACCTCCGCTACCTCAACCACTATGAGGCTGAAAACGGGCGACACGGTGGAGGATCCAATTGCACGGGTCGTTCCGGAGAAGATCTAACCATCACGGTTCCAGTTGGCACCATTCTCTCCGATGACCAGACGAAAGAAACACTCGTGGATTTCATCGAAGATGGCCAAACGGCTGTCATCGCCCACGGAGGGCGAGGCGGGAAAGGCAACAGCAACTTCGCGACCTCCGTCAACCGAGTGCCGACGAAGTGTACTCCTGGAACTCCTGGCGAAGAACGAACCTTGCGACTTGAGCTGAAACTGCTCGCCGACGTCGGACTGGTTGGTTTTCCCAACGCTGGCAAATCGACGCTCATTGCAGCCATCTCAGCGGCCCGGCCCAAGATTGCTGACTATCCCTTCACAACGTTGATCCCCAATCTCGGCATTGTCCGGTTGGGATCCGAAGGAAGTTTTGTCGTGGCCGATATTCCCGGCCTGATTGAAGGCGCCCACGAGGGGAAAGGCCTGGGCGTACAGTTTCTCCGCCACATCGAACGAACCGCGTTCTTGCTCCACTTGATCGATGTCTCAGAATGGGCTCCCGATGATCCCCTCGCCAGCTTTGAGACTTTGCGGCGGGAACTTGCTGCCTATGACGGAGGGCTCACCACACGCCCTTTCGCCGTCGTGCCAACCAAGGTCGATGTGATCGGCACAAGCGAACGGCTGGCTCAGCTGCAGACCTATTGTCGCCTCAACGGCTATCCTTGCTTGCCGATTTCCGCCGCCACGAATCAAGGGCTTGCTGACTTGATCACCTACCTCGGGAAACAGGTCATGCGTGTACGGAAGACGCCATGCGAGACCAGCTCCTAGGACAAGCGAAGCGGATCGTCGTCAAGATCGGCAGCAGCCTGATCGCGTCGCGTGCGGAAGGTCTGCGCCCCCAACACATTGAGCGATTGGCTGATGACATCGCAATACTCCGAACAGCAGGTCGGGAAATCCTGGTGGTCTCTTCCGGTGCCATCATCTCCGGTATCCGAAAGTTGGAACTGAAGGAGTATCCCAAGAGCCTCCCGATCAAGCAAGCGGCCGCAGCCGTGGGGCAGAGCCGGCTCATGTGGGCCTATGAAAAAGCGTTTGAGCGTCTCAATATTCACGTGGCGCAGATTCTGCTCACCCACCAGGATCTCGCTGATCGCCGCCGATTTCTGAATGCTCGCCATACACTCGCGGCACTCATCGGTTTCGGCATCGTGCCCATCATCAATGAAAACGACACCGTCGCGGTCGATGAAATCAGGGTCGGTGATAACGACACCCTCGCGAGCGAAGTGGCTCATCTGGCCGATGCGGACTTACTGGTGATTCTCTCTGACGTTGACGGACTGTATACGGAAGATCCACGCAAGAACCCGTCGGCGACCTTGATTCCGCTGATTGCCGAGATTACCGAAGATATCGAGCGCCTGGCAGGAGTGTCCAGCACCTTTGAAGGGACCGGCGGAATGGCGACCAAGCTTCGAGCCGCCAAGAAAGTTGGTGAGTACGGAATTCCGACATTAGTGCTCAATGGCGAACGGGCCGGACTCCTCCCAACGGTCCTTAGCGGAGAACCCGGTGGCAGTCTCTTTCTCGCCCGAGAGCGTCGGCTGACCAGTCGTAAACATTGGATCGCCTTTACGCTTCGCTCTCGCGGCCAGATCCATCTCGACCAGGGGGCGGTAGATGCCTTGACCAAGCGAGGGAAAAGCCTGCTGGCATCCGGTATCCTCCAGGTGACGGGATCATTTGAAGCCGGCGATCCGGTCAGCTGCCTCGATACGGACGGAAAAGAATTCTCAAAAGGCCTGGTAAACGTGTCGTCCGACTTATTAGGTCAGATGAAAGGTCTCAAGACCACGGACATTCAGGCACAGTTTGGACATCAAGAGTATGAGGAAGTTATTCACCGAGACAACCTAGTCATCCTCTAGTGCTGAGTCATGAATTCTTCGAGCCCCGATCTTCAGCACCCAGCACTCAGCCCGCATCGCCCGCTCAGCGAGGCGAGCACCAAAGACTTACCCCTCAAAGTGGGCCTGCTCGGTGGAAGCTTCAACCCTATTCATAATGGTCACCTGACCATTGCTCAGCACGTCCATGAGCGCATGCAGCTCTCCCAGGTCCTCTTCATTCCAACCGGCGATCCGCCCCATAAGCGGGACGGCTCACTAGCTCCGGCGAATGTTCGGCTTGAAATGGTCCGGCTTGCGATTGCTGACAACCCGCTGTTCACAGTATCGGACATCGAGATGCAGCGAAAAGGAAAGTCCTACTCGATCGATACTATTCGAGCATTTCAACACCACTATGGCCCATCCACGGAACTGTTCTTCATTATAGGACTCGACGCGTTTCTAGACTTCCCGACATGGAGAGAACCAAAAGAGCTCTTACGGATCTGCCATTTCGTGGTCGTTCCCAGACCGGGGCAATCTTTTCGGGCATTGGCTGGAATGTCACTGCTCCCCACACTCGATCCTGATGGACTGACAGGGCTAGACACTGGTACCCTCAACAGACTAGACATCGCCAGCACCTCTGATCCAGGAGTCACATGCCTCGCCTTTCCACCCTGTCCAACATCGGCCTCAGAGATTAGACGGAGAGTTCGGAACGAACTCTCCGTGGTAAATATGTTGCCCCCCCTGGTACAATCTTATATACTTCGTCATAGTCTTTATCAGGAGGAGTGCGATCACACGCGCATCTAAGGCCACCGCCCTCGCCGTAGCCAGGGCCATGCTCGACAAGAAGGCCCTTGATGTCCAAGTCCTCCATGTCGCCCCGCTGACGTCACTCGCTGATTATTTGGTCATTGGGTCGGCTGAATCCGACCGGCAAACACGCGCGATCGCTGATTCCGTCGCTGATGTCCTTGCACGCGTGGGTCAACGGCCACTGAGTCTTGAGGGTACCACATCAGGCCAGTGGGTCCTGATCGATTTTGGCGATGTCGTCGCCCATGTGTTCAGACAAGACACGCGCTCGCATTATGCCCTTGAGCGTCTGTGGAGCGATGCACGGCAGATCCCCGTTCCGGGCGAAGCGTCGGCTCCGATAGCCGCCGCAAAGGGGCAGATGACCCAGAAGGCGACTTCACAGAAGATGGTCTAGGCCATGTTCAAGCTGCTGATTACTATTTTCCTCATCAGCGCCGGCGTATTCATCTACAGCTATTTCCGCGAACTGAATCCAGGGACAATCCTCATCCATACCGCTCCTGGCGCGGAGTTCGAGCTCAGCCCTGTCACGCTCGTCTTGATCTCCATGGCATGTGGAGCAGTGATTGCGACCTTCATCGTGGGGCTCCAGCAAACGGCACACTTAATCCTGAATTGGCGAAGCAACCGCCTGGTGCGTCGAAAAGAGAAGGTCGACACCCTCCACCGAGACGGAACCCATGCGTTCATGTCAAAACGCACCTTGGACGCAATCACGCTCTTGGAGAAGGCCCTGACGATCGACCCCAATCGAGTCGATTCCCTTCTATGGCTGGGAAATATCTATCGATCAGAGCGGAACTTCCCTGAAGCGATCCGACTTCATCAACATGCGCAACGAGTGGACGATCGAAACATCGAGGTGTTGTTGGAATTGGGCAAGGATCTGGAGGACGCCAAACGTTACGAGGAGGCGCTTCAGGCACTTCAGCAAATCCTCAAGATCGAACCCGACAACCTGACCGCGCTCATCCGGAAACGGAATCTCAATATCCGTATGGAGCGGTGGAGCGACGCGCTTGAGATCCAACATCGTTTACTCAAAGCCAATCTTCCCGCCCCTGAGCAACAAGCCGAAGCCACCCTGCTCGTCGGATGCATGTATGAAGTCGGACGACAACTGCTCGAGCGTGGGCATCCCGATAAAGCCCGGCGCTATTTCAGGGGAGCGATTAAGAAAGATCGGAGTTTCCTGCCTGCCTATATCGGAATCGGCGAAATTCTGATCCATGAAGGCAAAACGAAGGATGCCGTCGAAATCTTGAAAAAAGTCTACTCGCGGACCCGCAGCGTGATCATCCTCCACCGGCTGGAAGAGCTGTTTCTGGATCAAGGCGAGCCCAGCGAAATCATTCGGGTCTATCAGGAGGCCTTGCAGCAAGACCCGCAGAATCCGGTGCTCCAGTTCTACCTGGGCAAGCTCTACTATCGGCTGGAAATGGTGGATGAGGCGTTCGATCAGCTGTCGACAATCGAAGGACCACAGGATCATCTCTTGGACTATCACAAGATCATGGCCAACCTGTACTTACGGAAGCAGCATTTCGAAGAGGCCATTGTGGAATTGAAGAAGGCCCTCAGCTTCAAGAAGCGCGTGGTGGTGCCCTATATCTGCACCCAGTGCCAGCAGGAATCCGTCGAATGGTCTGGCCGCTGCCGCCGCTGCGCCAAGTGGAATACCCTCACCGCCCTCCCCTGGCTCGAAGCCGGCCAAACCGCTGCCAGCTCCGCCGGAGAGCCATCCTCTGTGCCCTCCGTGCCCTACCAAGGCATTGCTTCTCCGTTTGAAACCGTGTAGGTTTCGCGCCATCGTCTGCTGATGATTCGACCCGGTAGTGTTGTAGACCCTCTCTCTTCGATTCAATCGATCGGCAGCACAATAGATCATCGCCACATCACAATTTTTTGAGGATCCCATGACCTATATGACCTTGGCGGAAAAAGCCATCAATGACAAACCGCTGACGAGAGAAGAATGCCGTGCCGTCTTGAATGCGCCGGATGATGAATTGCTTGCGCTATTGCACGCAGCCTTTCAAGTCCGATCCAAATACTTTGGCCGTACCGTCCGGCTCCAAATGCTTCAGAATGCCAAGAGCGGAGCCTGCCTAGAAGACTGCCACTACTGTTCGCAGTCGTCCATTTCAACGGCGCCGATCGAGCGGTACAACCTACTCCCGCAGAAGCAGATGATGGAAGGCGCGCGACAAGCCGCTGCCTCCAAAGCTCAGCGCTATTGCATCGTCATCAGTGGGCGCAGCCCATTGGATCGGGAAATCGACGAAATTGCCGGAGCGGTCCGCTCAATTAAACAGGAAGTTCCGATTCAGATCTGTTGCTCACTCGGTCTGATGAGTGAATCTCAAGCCAAACGCCTGAAAGCCGCCGGCGTCGATCGAGTGAACCACAATTTGAACACCAGCGAAGCTTTCCATGCGTCAATCTGCACGACCCACACCTTCCAAGACCGGCTGGCGACGATCAAGAACGCACGCACGGCGGGTTTGGAAATCTGCTCCGGTGGGATCGTCGGCATGGGTGAGACAGATGAAGACCTGATCGATCTGGCAACAGCCCTGCGTGACGTCAAGCCGGATTCTATTCCCTTAAATATGCTCACCCCAGTCTCCGGCACACTCTTGGAACAGGCCAACAACCTCACCCCACAACGCTGTTTAAAGGTACTGTGCCTCTTCCGGTTCCTCCACCCTCGTACAGAAATTCGTATCGCCGGCGGACGGGAACATAATCTGCGCAGCTTACAACCCCTTGCTCTCTACCCGGCCGACTCCGTCTTTGTGAACGGGTACCTCACGACTCCAGGCGCACCAGCTCCCGAAGTCTGGGGCATGATCAAAGACTTGGGCTTCACCATCGAAGTGGATTATCAGCAACCAGTCGCCGGCTGATCGATAGAGCGACCGACCCAACCGGACTTGCTCCAGAGCTACTGGAGAGTAGTCTCCATAAAGACAAAGCGGCACGGAAGATAGCCAAGATGTAGGGAGTCGGGCGCCTTTTTTACCAACATCAATCATGAGCTGTTCAGTGCCAGCTGATGCTAGTGGTACGGAAGCTGGTCACGCGAGCAGAGCAAAGCCTGATTAAGAATTCAGTTGCTGCATCCGTTTGATCGAGCAGTAGAGCGCATAGCCTTGAGCTACCATCCCTGTCACGAGTAACCCCAGTGCGGTCTGAAGCCAATGTGAGTCAGGATGATCGAGTCCGTACATGCCAATGACAAACCCGAGGGCAATGGCGAGGATTCCAACGGATCGCGCGATGACACCCCTCAGCCACCAATTATCTGTTGACGGGGTTTTTCTAGGCATCACTCTTTCAGTCTACATACTTATAGACCGAGAGTCCAACTGCACCTAGCACATCTAGATACGTATGGCCTCTCATGATGGAACGTCGACCCACTCAACCTGGCAGTTGAAGGCAAAATTAACTGCTCAATGGAGGCTCGTAAGGATCCGGCAGAGTGGTTGATACGCATCTGTATCGAACAGATCCAGATGCCTTCTCACGAGGCGAAGCCGAACGAGTCATCAAGGCCGGTTGGGTTCGATGACCCGGAACCGGACTTCATCGACATAGGAATAGGCGGAGGTCTGTTCTCCGGCAAAGAGGCCACAGCGGTAGTATCCAGGCGTCCATCCGGCTTTCTGAGGGGTCAGCAGAAAATACCCTGATTGATCGTTCGTCGTTGTCATGACGTGATCTTGGACTGTCGTCTGTGGATCTTCAGCCATGTCAGATGTTTCCAATCCACATCGTGCAGTCAGCGGCACAGCATCGAACGAATCCGATACCAGCCTGAAGACCAAGTAGATTTCGGATTGTGTGGTGAAAAATGTATCGCCCTGGTACAGCGGGATGAACTCGTGAGCGCCAGTCGGAGAATCGTCCCGCACGACTTTGCTTGCCGAAACAACAAATCGAAACCAACTGAAATCCGCATCCCGACCCACGATTGCCGCTCCAGTATCCAGCGTCTTCTGAGGCTTCAGCCTTTCGACAGCCTTCGCATACAGAGCTTCCTCCGATGGTGCGGATGTAGAGTCGCCTGATTGCTTCTCCGCTTTCGCCTCTTCCTCTTTCAGCTTCACCAGTTCAGGAACATGGGGCCGTACCTTATCCAGCCAGCGGGCAATCTTCTCTTTTGCCAGAACACGGGTACCGGCTGGGAAAGGAACATCCTTATTGGCTCGTCCAAATTCGACAGCCGCGTCATAGAGGATCTGAAAGTGAACAAACGCCTCTTCCCACCTCTCTAACTCCACATAGCACTGCCCCATCCGATAGGTCGTATCCGCGAAGTCCTCCTCACTCGGATTCAGATTCGCCAGGTTCCCGAACACAGCAAGCGCTTCCTTACACTGCCCCAACTGCATCAGCGTCAGTCCCAGCTGATGGGTAGAGATCGGATCGTCCGGATTGAGCGCCAACAACCTGCGATAGACCGGCTCGGCCTCCTGAAAGCGACCTGCTTCGAACAGTTTCCAGGCCTCCGACCGAATGGCAGCCCATTCTTTTAGTTGTGTCGCAGTGGCAGCAGGAGTCAGCGTCGGCTGGAAACGTCGGCCCCGTTCCATCGACTCATGCAGTTGTGCCAATTGATTCTTGGCCGGAAGCTCAAGCGGAGAACCTGGTGGAACATGCTGGAGCACATGGTGGAGGTCAGCATCCGCCCCTTGATAATCCAGCACGTCAAAGCGGGCACGAGCCAAAGCCAGTCGCCAACTGAGTAGATCCGGCATAAGTTGGACTGCCCGCTTGTACGACTCCAGCGACTCCTCCAACCGATCGAGCTTTCGCAGTTCTTGCGCCAGTCGCCAGTGGATGAGCGGATTCTTCGCATCAATCCGCGCAATGTGGTGCAGTTCTGCAATCGCCTCCTCTTCCTGCCCCCACCGGACCAGCAGCCCCCACTTCGCCCAGCGAACATCCAGCACAGCGGGCTGCGCGGCGAGCACTCGGTCATAGGCTTGAATAGCTTCTTGAGGATTGCGAAACGTCGAAAGGATGTCGCCACGTACTTTGTGGAGAGTGACCGCTTCCGGATAAACGCCCAGACCCTGATCAAGAATCTCCAGCGCCGTCGTGACCGCCCCACGGTCCCATAGGGCTTTGGCCTGCTCAACTACGTCATCTACCAGCGGCCTTGCCCCATCATCTGCAGCGGCACAAGGATTGGCCATTAGAGCCAAGGTGAGTGATAGCATCACAAAAACGGTGCCGGCACGAGATCGTGGCCGATCGACAGAGTCTTGCCTATCGGATGGCGCAATCATGTTTCCGTTTTGAACCCCACTGCGCGTGGAATCAACTATACCAAGAAGCAGGAAGAATATATCAGGCAGGGTTCCGGCAAGATGGCCTCACACGAATCACTCCAGCTATTTCATTCCCTCGCTTGACCTACTCTCATGATCCCGCTACTCTGGCTTCAGACGAAACCCCGGAAGAGAGTTCTACTGGAGATGATGCGTGATTCTGGTCACCGGTGGTGCCGGATATATTGGGTCTCACACCTGTGTCGAGCTACTTCAGGCCGGACACGACATTACCGTCTTCGATAATTTCTGCAACAGCCATCCCGAATCGCTAGCACGTGTACAGCGGATTACAGGCAAACAATTCCGCTTCATCCGTGGCGACATCCGCGACCGAACATCCCTGGTGACGGCGCTGCGAGAAAGCGGTGCGCAATCGGTGATTCATTTTGCCGGTCTGAAGGCGGTCGGCGAGTCGGTCCAGCAACCCCTGTCCTACTACGACAACAACGTTGTCGGTTCTTTACGCTTATTGGAAGCAATGGGAACCTGTGGGGTTAAGACGCTGGTGTTCAGTTCCTCTGCTACGGTGTACGGCGATCCGCAGCGGCTGCCGTTGACGGAAGATCATCCGCTCTCCGCCACCAATCCCTACGGACAAACGAAACTGACGGTGGAACACATGCTGCGGGATCTGCAGCGAAGCGACACCTCGTGGCGCATCGGGATTCTCCGCTACTTCAACCCGGTCGGCGCGCATGCGAGCGGATTGATCGGTGAAGATCCGCAGGGCACGCCGAACAACCTCATGCCCTTCGTGGCACAGGTGGCAGTCGGCCTCCGCCCGCATCTGAACGTGTTCGGGGATGATTACACAACCCCTGACGGCACCGGTGTGCGCGACTACATCCATGTCGTGGATCTGGCGAAAGGACATCTCAAAGCATTGGATGCGCTCGGACGATCAACACCACAGGCAGAATGCCTCACGGTCAATCTTGGAACCGGGACCGGCTACAGCGTGCTGGAGATGGTGCGGGCCTTCGAACAGGCCAGCGGCAAGCGGGTGACGTACAACGTTGCGCCTCGTCGGCCCGGCGACGTCACAACCTGTTACGCCGATCCCAGCAAGGCAGCTGCCCTTCTCGGCTGGCGGACTGAGCGAAGCCTCGCAGACATGTGCGCCGACACTTGGCGATGGCAGAACCTCAATCCTCACGGGTACAATCCTCCCTGTCAAGCACCCTAACAGGATGCGCACAATAGCTGGTCAGCGTTGTCTGAAACCTCGATGTCTGCAACGACTACAGAAGTCACAATGAGTTTTTCCGCAACCTGCAATTAAGCATTGCCTATGGCGCTCCGCCGTACCACACGGTCATCGTGCCGCGAGCGGGTGTCATGATACACTGCCCTTCAGATGTTCGACGTCATCCTCTACCAACCGGAAATCCCCCCGAATACCGGCAATATTATCCGCCTCTGCGCCAATACCGGCGTCCGGCTTCACCTGGTGAAACCGCTTGGCTTTTCCATGGATGATAAACAACTCGTACGGGCCGGTTTGGACTATCATGAGTTCGCCACGATCAGCACCTACGACAACTGGGCCGATTGTGCGGAGTACTTCAAGGATCGCCGCCTGTTCGCGGTCTCCACAAGGGGAACCAGGCGCTATGACCAGATCGGCTACGCCAAAGACAACGTGTTTTTATTTGGCCCGGAAACACGCGGGCTCCCCTCCACGCTCCTTGAATCGTTTCCAGTGGAACAGCGCATTCGTGTGCCGATGCGCCCAGAGAGCCGCAGCTTGAATCTCTCGAATGCTGTCGCAGTCGTGGTATATGAAGCTTGGCGGCAGATTGGTTTTGAGCACGGGGTCTGACGTTCGTTCGTTTCGAAAAAGGCAGCTGCATGGCCTCGGCATTCTCTCACGCGTTCGTTGCCCTCGCACTCGGCAAGGCCCCCCGACATCCCGTCTTTACTTGGCCTGTCTTGTTCCTCGGCATGGCCTGTTCGATTGTCCCGGATCTGGATGTCATCGGCTTTTCATTCGGGATTCAATACGGTGATTTGTGGGGTCATCGTGGCATGACCCATTCACTCTGCTTCGCCAGCCTCATGAGTGCTATGCTCACGGCTGTCTGCCACCGACAGCAATCGGCGGCGGCACAGGCGAGCCTGTTTTTCTATCTTTTCCTCTGCACCGCATCACATGGTCTGCTCGATGCACTGACCGACGGTGGACTCGGGGTGGCGTTCTTCTCCCCGTTCGATACAAGCCGATACTTTTTCACCTTTCGACCGGTCGCCGTCTCTCCGATCGGCATCAACGCATTTTTTAGCGAGCATGCTTGCCAGCGAGGTGACATGGATCTGGCTCCCAGCCATTGCAGGGTTCTTGATCGTTCGCGGGCTACGATATGTGCGGTCAGCTCAATGGACCGTGAAGCCCGCACCGATAGATTGATCAGCCCCATGGAGAAGTTGACAGGCGATGGCGAAAATCTACCGTTCAAGCCGATGGGCTGGCTGCGTGTTCATTACGGAGGGGATGCTGCCCACTCTATCTTCACCCATTTTCCACACATCTACCAGCTCGACAGACGAATACGGCTGCTATCCGAGATAGCGACCATACAGGAATGCGACAAACTGCTTTGCCCCGCGCATTCTATTCCTGACGTTTTCTTCAGTGACACCGCCTTGTCGCAATTGTTTCTCGAACCTGATTAACGCATCCTTCAATTCTCTTCTCAATTCCTTCTCGATGACTCGGTCCAACACGCTTGGCATAATCTTCCTCCTCGATTAATTTCCTCGGATTCACTCCGACCAGGACACTGACATGAAGGGTGTGACGTACAGACACCAGATCGGAAATTCTACAGAACTCGTCAAAGACAAGCCAGCGCGGATTCAAGTAGCCAGTGCATAATTTCAGCGACGGCGTGATGGAGTAACCTCTTGGCACACCAAGAGGTTATGAATGAGGACGTATCGTCGGATCACGTACGAAGATCGATGTCAGCTCTATG
>JAOUHD010000063.1 GCA_029865345.1 Nitrospira sp. | reverse complement strand
GAGTCCGAGGAAGCCCTCGCCCTCGCCAAGCTCGCGGCGGAAGATGCGACGAAGGCCAAGGCGGAGTTTCTGGCGAATATGAGTCACGAAATCAGGACGCCGATGAACGGTGTCATTGGCATGACTGAAATTCTCGCCCGCACTCCCCTATCCGATACGCAACGACATTATGTGGAAACGATTCACAACTCCGGCGACACGCTCTTAACACTGATCAACGATATTCTCGACTTTTCGAAGATCGAAGCCGGCAAACTGGACATCCAGTCGGTGCCGATCGATCTCAGAGATCTCGTCGAGCGAACCGTTGAGCAGTTAGCTGAGCGCGCACAGCGCAAACACCTCACCCTGTCGGTGGAGTACGATCCAACCTTCCCAACCGCTGTGATGGGCGACCCGATCCGAATCCGACAAATCCTCACCAATTTATTGAGCAATGCCATCAAATTCACGCAAGCCGGCGACGTGAGTGTGACCGTTGGACTTGATCCGTCCTCTTTCGGTGAGGGCTCTTTACATCAGATCAGACTGGCCGTCAGGGACACAGGATTCGGCATTAGCGCCGAAGGCCAAGCGAAACTCTTTCAATCGTTTTCTCAAGTGGATGGGTCTTCGACCCGAGTCCATGGAGGGACCGGTCTTGGCTTGAGCATCTGTAAACAACTGAGCGAACTGATGGGTGGGACGATCGGAGTCGAAAGCACTCTAGGACAAGGGAGCACTTTCTGGGTCGTCCTTCCCCTGCCGCTACAAGCCGAGGCGACGGTTGCGATTCCGACGAATTCTTCGCTTGCCGATCTTCGGGTATGTATAGCAATCAGCCACCCAGCGACCTGTCGGCTGGTGACTCGCTACCTTTCGCACTGGGGAATTGTCCCACGCATGGCCACGACAGAATCAGAGTTCCTCGAACTGGTCATGACCGAGCTCGCGACAGATGAGCATCGGGTGGTCGCGCTTGTCGATGAAACCTTCGCCGACACGACAGACACACAATTACTCGAAGCGCTGGCGTCCGACTCCGCATTGCAAGAGGTCAGGATCGTGCGGTTGGTCTCGTTCATCCGGCGGGCGGATGTGGCGCAGCAGCCCGATAGTGCTCACATGCACCTGGTGACCAAGCCGGTGCGTTACGAATCATTCCGTGATGCGATCTTGACCCCGTTCGATATGAAGCCTGTGGCGCCTCAGCAGATACACCCTGCCCAGGCGACGCAATCGTTGTCCGGTCATGTCCTCCTTGCTGAAGACAACCCAGTGAATCAGGAGATTGCTCTGGTTATGCTGGAGACTCTCGGTTGTTCTGTCACCGTGGCTCAGAACGGCCGCGAAGCGGTTGATCAGGCACAGACAACCACCTATGACCTTATTCTCATGGATTGCCAGATGCCAGAGCTGGACGGATTTGAAGCCACACGTTTGATACGAGAATGGGAACAGAGCAACTCGCGGAGTTCCACGCCAATTGTGGCACTCACGGCTCACGCCACGCCCGGTGATCGTGAACAATGCCTCGCTGCTGGCATGAATGAGTACATCTCAAAACCGTTTTCCATGGATGATCTGCGGGCAGTGCTGACCTCCTGGCTGCAACCGGCTCCGACACAATCAACCGTCGAACAGCCTGCTCCACAGCCGACCGTAACGCTGGTCCCGGTGACGCCGGAACCGGAGTCAGAGGCCTGCTTGATTGTCGATGTGAAGGCGTGGAAGTCGATCACGAGCCTCCAAAAGCCAGGCAAAGAGGATATCCTGGCAAAAATTCTGACGCTGTATTTGGCGCACTCACAACAACTTGTTGATACGCTGCATCAAGGCATGAATGCTGGAGATGCCACGGCTGTCAACCAGTCTGCGCATAGCTTGAAAAGCAGAAGCGCGGTCCTCGGAGCCCTCTCTCTCGCAACACTCTGCCAGCAGTTTGAGACCCTCAGTCGCCAAGGTCAGCTCAAAGAGGCCGAACCGTTGCAGGATCAACTGGATGCTGCATTTGACCACGCTAGCCAGTTTTTCCAAGCTGAACTCAACAAGAGGAGAGCCGCATGACGTCCCCTGCCCAACCAATTCTTCCCCTCGCACTGATCGTCGACGATGATCCAACGTTGCGTGCATTATCACGGATGAGCCTGGAACAAGAGGATCTCCGGGTGGAGGAAGTCTCGTCGGGGCAAGCTGCCATCGACTTTGCCGCGGTCACGATGCCGGACATCATCATCCTCGACTTGCAAATGCCGGGCATGGATGGGTTTGTTGCATGTCAGCAACTCCGGCAGCTGCCGCGCGGGGAATTTGTGCCTATTCTCATCATGACGGGCCTGGATGATATCGATTCGATCGCGCAGGCATACGAAGTCGGGGCGACCGACTTTATCGTGAAGCCTTGTCCTGGGCTCATCCTGAATCAGCGGGTGCGGTACATGCTTCGGGCAAGTGAGATGCTCAACGCCCTTCGCAGCAGCGAGTCCAGGCTTGCTCAAGCCCAGAGAATCGCTCAATTAGGCGGATGGGAATGGGATCTCGTCAAAGACCGCATGCACGTCTCGGATGCGGCCTGCCGGATCCTCGGAATCGCTCCAGCCTTGTGTGATCACTCCCAGGCTTCGTATCTTGCTCGTGTGCACGAAGCGGATCGCGCATTGGTTGCCGAGGCCATGCGAGAGGCGGTCGCCGATGGAACAGAATTTGATCTAGACCATCGCCTCGTCCAGAACGATGGTACCGAACGCATCGTCCACGTCCTCGGGGAGACCATCATGGACGACACCGGGCAGGCGGAGTGTATGGTGGGAACGGTCCAGGATGTCACTGATATGCGAGCGACGGAAGCGAAGATTTATTTTCTCGCCAACTATGACAGCGTGACTCATCTTCCCAACCGAAGCTTATTCCTCCATCGCGTGGCACAAGCGATGACCTGTGGCACTGGCAGCCATGTCATCGGCGCACTCCTCGTCGTAGGCCTCGACCGGTATCATCGCCTGCGTGACATGCATGGCTCGCGAAAAGCAGAACAGCTCATCAAGGACGTCGTGGAGCGCCTCCAGCATACCCTTTCGGCTGGCGTCACACATGTACAGTCCACCGGTGCTGAGATTCCCGTCCTGGCGCGTCTGAGTGATGATCAATTTGCGATACTGTACACCCATCTGTCTGCGCCTGAGGACTCTGCCAAAGTAGCTCACACATTGATGAGGGCTCTCGGTACTCCGTTTGTGATCGACGGTACGAGCGTGACGCTTTCGGCACATATTGGACTCGCGATACCTGGAGCCGACGGTGCCGATGCTCATGTTCTCCTGCGCAATGCCGTAACAGCCCTTCAAGCCGCCAAAACCACGGGCCAGAACAGTTACCGATATTACTCCTCTGCGATGAACACCTCACTGGCCGCCCGGATCAGCCTGGAACAGGATTTACGCGCCGCCATTGCCGAAAATCAATTCGTCCTCCACTATCAACCACAGGTGGATATTCTTTCGGAGAAGGTCATCGGCTTTGAAGCGCTCATCCGATGGCAACATCCCACTCGTGGGTTGATCTCTCCGGCTGAGTTCATTCCGGTCGCCGAAGAAGAGGATCTAATCATCCAGATGAGTGAATGGGTGATCACGAGCGTGGTTCAGCAGCAGCGGATGTGGCACAAAGGAGGATTAGCTCCGACAGCCGTGTCCATCAATCTTTCCGGGCTGCATTTCCGACAACGCCATATCGCTGGTCATATCAAGACACTCGTCTATGAGCAGGGGGGGAATCCTCAGGATATTGAACTGGAACTCACGGAGAGCGTGTTGATGGCCGACACGTCGACCACCATCGCCACGCTCAGGGAGTTGAAGGAATCCGGGTTTCGCTTGGCCATCGATGATTTCGGCACGGGATACTCATCGCTCGCGTATCTGCAGCGGTTTCCCCTCGACACGCTCAAGATCGATCGGGCCTTCGTCAAAGATCTTAAGCTCGGCACGGTTGATTCCCCCATCATACGCGCGATCATCGGCATGGGTCGCGCACTCAAGCTTCACGTCGTGGCCGAAGGAGTGGAGACTCGCGACGAGCTGGCATTTCTTCGCCTGCAAGGCTGTGCCGCGTACCAGGGCTACCTGTTTAGCAAACCGGTCCCCGCGAATCAGCTGCAGCATCTACTGCGAGATGGCCGATCCGAAGAGGCATCGATGGCAGCCGAGCGTTTCCGAAATCGCCTGGCCAGCTGAAAACTAGTGCAGCGAGTGGAGAGGCTTCGACAGCTAACCTATGGTCGGCCAGGCGTCGCAATCGCAGAGGGCGCGGTTCCCGCCAGAAAAGGATTACCTACCAGCACTGTCAATGGGACAAGCGCCCCTGTTTCGAGGTTGATGGTAAAAGCCGACACACGCCCCCCCAGGGTCGTCACGTTGGTTGCCACGTACAGGAATCGCCCATCTGGTGACATCGTCAGGGCTACGGGGCTTGCATTCGCCCCGGCTGAAATGGGATTGAGGTTGGCCGCCGAGGTTGACACGAGCCCCAATAGTCCGTCGCTTCCGATCGTGAATGCCGATATGGTGCCGCCACCATTGGCGGAATAAAGAAATCGTCCATCAAGGGAGATCATGAGGGAGTTGGGAGTCGTACCGCCTGTGCCTGTGGGGATCGGATTTGTAGTGCCCCCTGCAGGTGGCACCAAGGTTAAGAGGCCGTTTGTTCCGATCTGAAAAACCGTCACGTTATGAGTGCTGCTGTTGGCCACATAGAGAAACGATCCGTTCGGCGAGATGGCCATGCTTTTGGGGGCTGTCACACTGGTCTTGATAGGGTTGGCGTTTGCTCCAGACGGAGCGATCGGACTGAGAAGCCCTGTGGCTCCGATCGAGAACGCCATGACATCGTTGGACCCGCTGTTGGCTACATAGAGGAATTTTCCGCTTGGAGTGATCGCAATGGCTGCGGGATCTGCTCCGTTGACTGATACAGGATTCGTGGTGCCGGCCGTTTGCGGTATCAACGTCAAGGCGCCTGAGGCCTCTATGTTGAACGCGGTCACCTTGTCCGTGCCACTATTCCCCACATATACATGCTTCGTGTTAGGAGCAATGGCCAGTGCACCTGGAGCTGCTTCGACCGGTGCCGGATTGGGATTGGATGGCATCGTTGGGACTGGTAGAAGTGCGCCTTCTGTAGAAACTCTGAATGCCGCTACCGTACTTGTTCTACCGTTCGTCACATAGGCGAAAAATCCATTGGAGGACACGGCCATGGCGGAAGGACCCGAGACATTCGAGAACGGAGAGCCGGGAATCGGGGCGAGGATTCCGCTTGTTGCATTGATGCTGTACCCCGACACATTATCAGAGCCGTTATTCGAGACATAGAGGATGGAGGTTGTTCCAAGTCCTCCCAACGTCCCCCCGGTTCCTCCAAATCCCCCACCTTCTCCTCCGTCGTCGCCACAGCCTGATGAGAGCACTACCAATGAAAAGAGCCCTCTCAGTAGTGCCTTCTTCAGGATAAAAATACTGCGAGTGTCTCGGCGGACCATATTTGTTTTATATCACCCTCACGAAGCACTGACAACGACGCAGTTTGGAGTGTTGTACGATTGTAACGTGCGATCAACACAGAGTCGATGTGATGTGGGAGTAAGAGAGGTGGAGCGCTGGTTGGATGTCGATAGGACTATCCGCTATCTCCCGACTAACCGTCTTCCCCGCAAGTAGCCGCAGTGCGAGGACCGAATCGCGGGCTGCCAATCTCTCTAAAGAGAAAGACTTATGGACGACCTGGTGTGGCGATACCTACTGGATTACCTCCTGCAGGAAAAGCAGAACCTAGTGACACCAATGCGCCAGTCCCTGCTGTAATTCGATAGCCGGATACGTTGCCACCTCCACTGCTGTTTGATACGTATAAGAATTGCCCATCCGGCTCTATAGTTATTCCGCTTGGTGTTGTTCCAGCCGCGACGGGGGCGCCTACCCCCGTCAATGCACCCGTCGTTCCATTGATCGTGAACGCCGACACATTATTGGAGCCCTGATTGCTCACATAGAGAAAAGACCCGTTCGGCGATACGACGACTCCGCTTGGTGTTGTTCCAGCCGCAACGGGGGCGCCTACCCCCGTCAATGCACCTGTCGTTCCATTGATCGTGAACGCCGACACATTGTTGGAGCCCTGGTTGCTGACATAGAGAAATGAATCACTTCCTGATGCCATTACCGCCACTCCGGCTGGCGCTGTGCCGGCAAGTTCATTTTCTTCAAAGGTTAGCGCTCCAGTTGTCCCGTCAACTCTGAATGCCGACACGTTGTTAGAGCCTTGATTGCTCACATAGAGAAATTGGCCATTCGGCGACACAGCGACACCGCTTGGCGATGTCCCAACGTTCTCGGTGTCTATAGAGGTCAACGAGCCGGTCGTCGCATTGATCGAATACGCGACGACGGTTCCGTTGCCATTCGCCGCATAGACAACTCGGTTGTTCGGCGAAACGGTGAGCGCCGTAATGCTGTTTCCAGGAGAAAAAGGAGAGATCGACACCGACGAAAGCCCACCTGTTCCTGAGTTGACTCTGAATGCATAGACACCGTCGTTCGTTCCGATAAAGGCAAAGGCCGAATCCGAAGACACTGCGATCGAAGATGGAACGTCTGCTAATGGAAGTGTGCCTGCATCTCTGAGGGCCCCTGCGACATCAGTTGTATAGGCCGAGATTTCGTTCGGCCCGGTGTTTACCACATAGGCGACTCCCGTTCCCCCTACTCCGAATCCCCCATCCCCGCCGCCTCCGCTTGGACAGCCGGTCAACAGCAGGAGTGGCAAGGCGAGCCATGACGACATTCGTGTTTTCATGTGATGTCCTCTTGTCCAATTCCAACGTGAGATATCTATTTCTCGTATAGCACGATGAAATACGTACACCAACTAAAATGACGTTTTTTGTTGGACTCTGATCAGTTCTCGCTGGCACACTGCGTACACATCAGCGCGAGATACAACTGATTTTGCATCGCTCACTCACTATTCTCGGATCAGGTTACACGGCCAAGTTCCTCCTGCCACTTGCCCTGCACCGCTACACTCATGTCTTCGCTACCAGTCGGGACCCCGAGCGGCATCTCGGCCATCTGAGTCCTGATCAACGGATACGATTCGATTTGGCACAACCTGAGACCTGGGAGGCGATTCCGACAACAACCGATATCGTATGGTGCTTTCCTGCAATACCGATCGAGTTGGTTCGGCAGTTCGCTGACACCGCATCTCTTCATACCCGTCGACTGGTGGTGCTTGGCAGTACCTCCGCCTACGACGTCGACGCCTCAGCTGAGTACCCCCCGTCCTGGGTTGACGAAACAGCCACAATCGACCTGAGAAAACCTCGCGTACAAGGTGAGGAACTCTTGCGAACATCCTATGGAGCCATCGTCTTGCGAGTTGCGGGAATCTATGGTCCTGGCCGCAATCCCGTCGAATGGATTAGAACAGGTCGAGTGACCCGCTCGCGCAAATATGTCAATCTGATTCACGTGGAGGATCTGGCTTCATCCTGCCTCGCAGCCCTCACGCATACCGACTCCGGCGGGGTCTATAACATCAGCGATGGACATCCGAGGACCTGGATGGATATCTGTCAGATGGTCGAGCAACGATGGGCTATCCGATCCTCCGACTCTCAAGAGGCGCACGCAACAGGGAAGCGGGTGTTGAACAAGCGGATGTGCGAGTTACTGAAGTTGGGTGGTACAGGTTTGCGCTATGGGGATCTCTTCGAGGCGCTTGAACTGATACAGAGGAACTTGCTCAACGAAGCAACGCCATCACCGTGAGGCACACGAGCAAATTGTTCATCGCGTGGGCGACCATGCCGGGAATCAGGCTCCCCGTCCGTTCGTAGATCCACGCCCAGAGGAACCCGCTCCAAAACACGCTGATGAATCCAATCAGGCTATAGCCATGGGCCAGCGCAAAGAGACTGGTACTGATCAAGGCGGCGGGAAGGAATTCCAACCGGCGACGAAGCATCGCGAACAGCAATCCACGAAACGCAAGTTCCTCGAAGATCGGCGCGAAGACGACGTACTCGAGTATGCTCACGGCTATGACGGGTGGAGTGCCCCACACGAGATCCTGATCAAACCATTCCGTCCAGTGGTTATTTAAATGCAGGAACTCGGCGGCACGTCCCATGACCCATTCACCCCAGAGTCCGGCTGCGACCACTGCGAGCACGGTGCAGGCCAGGCGTCCAAGGTCGTCTCGCTTGATTCCGAGACCGAAGCCGTTCATGAACGTCAGGCCGGCAGGCTTGAGCAATTGGATATAGGCGAGGACGAGCAGCGGTAGGTTCGCCAATGGAATGGCCAATGCGCGCAACGACACATGCTGAAATGACGGAGTAGACAGAATCAGGGCGGTCGTAACGACTCCTAAGGCACCGCCACGGAGGATGACTGCGCCGGCAGTTTCTCCAGACCAAGGAGGCGGAACGCCGGGTCCATGGAGACGCAGGATGTTCATCCGCTGTCCCCGCAGTCTGGCAATACCCAAGAGCATGAGCGACCCCATCACCAGGCATATCGATTCGAACGAGATCAACGGGCGGATCCATTGTTGAACCCGATCTTCTCTGCGTGCACTCTGCTCTTCAACCGTCACGAGGAGATCCTGATTGCCCGCTCGTCGTGCCAGCCGTGCGGCAAGGTGATCATAGAACCATCCGCTCGGCAACGTCTCTGCCAACATCGCCTGTAATTCTGTTTCTTGGGTCCTATCAAGTGGCTGGGTGCCATACGCCGCATCG
The DNA here is from genome assembly GCA_029865345.1 of Nitrospira sp. Taxonomy (GTDB): domain Bacteria; phylum Nitrospirota; class Nitrospiria; order Nitrospirales; family Nitrospiraceae; genus Nitrospira_D. Next base: position 8,782 of record JAOUHD010000063.1, on the reverse strand, counting down.
ATCAGTTGCCCAAATAGCAATGCAGAGGGACCACGGTCTTGCCACCCCTTGGTTTCAGCGAGTGCTGCTGTTTCTTGCCCGGACTCCCCGAGTAGGATGGCCAGCCGAATCTTGGAGAGAGGATCATCGGTCGTCTCAACCAGCTCCCGGTACCATTGAATTGCTTGTTCTCTAGCTTCCTCATCGCTGCCCATCGTCCAGTCAGCCATCCATTGCTGCCATTTCGGCGCTCGACGAAGGCTGTCTTGTGCGTCCAACGTACGGCTGACCATCAGATCAAGCGCGCGATCTGGGTCCTCAAATCGCTGGAGTTTTGGAATCGTCACCGAAAACCATAGCACGGCGCCGAGTGCCGCCACTAGGATGCCGGCGCAGACCCCACTTATAACCAGCGACCATCGAGAGCCATACGGGGCAATCGATGGCTCGGGAACTATAGGCGGGTCATGCTGAGGGAAATCCGATGGCCGTTCGATTGAAACTGCCTGCTCGCTCATAGGTGGCTGACTATAACATGCGCTACTGATCCTCCAAATCCCCTCAAAGTGGCTACGACCTAGTTCCGGCGACAATTTCTCGCATAGCCTTGCCCCTTCAACTTGGCTATACTAACCGCGCAGATGGAAGGAGCCTATTTGCTGATGGAGAGTTTTCTTGCCCCTCGACGACTCCTCCTGGGGCCCGGCCCCAGCATGGTGCATCCTCGGGTACTCCAAGCCTTGGCCACTCCGCTTGTCGGACATCTGGACCCGGCATTCTTGCGAGTGATGACTGACATTCAGATCCTCTTGCGCCGCGTCTTCTCGACAACGAATCAATTTACGATTGCCGTTTCAGGGACTGGATCGGCCGGAATGGAAGCGGCGATTGTCAATATCGTTGAACCAGGCGACGCCGTCATCGTGGGCGTTAACGGTGTGTTTGGTACTCGACTTTCCACAATCGTTGAGCGCTGCGGAGGCAAGGCCATTCGACTGGAAGTTCCGTGGGGGCAGGTGATCGAGCCCGATATGATTGCCGCGGCGCTCCAGCAATCGTATCCGGTGAAGGCCGTTGTGCTGGTGCATGCAGAAACGTCGACGGGGGCGTGCCAACCCCTCGAATCGATCAGTTCCCTGTGTCGCACGTACAACGCGCTGCTGATCGTCGATGCGGTCACTTCGCTAGGTGGAATCCCCGTGGAGGTCGATCGATGGGGGATCGATGTGTGCTACAGCGCCACGCAAAAGTGTCTCAGTTGCCCGCCTGGCTTGGCTCCCCTGACGCTCAGTGACCGTGCCCTTTCTGTCATCAAGAATCGCCGCTCCCCCTGTCAAAGCTGGTATCTGGACCTGTCCCTCATTGCGGAGTACTGGACAGAGCACAACCGAGCCTACCACCATACGGCACCGATTTCGATGCTCTATGCGCTGCGGGAGGCATTGCGCCTGATCGAGGAAGAAGGGCTTCCAACCCGGTTTGCCCGCCATCAACTGAATAGTCGTGCGCTGCTCGCAGGACTGAAGGCGCTCGGTCTCGACCCGTTGCCTCCCCCTGACCGGCGGCTTCCGACGCTGATCTGCGTGACCCTTCCAGCGCACATCGATGAGGCAGCCGTCCGCTCCCAGTTGTTGGAAAAATTCGGCATCGAAATCGGCGGAGGCCTTGGCCCACTCAAGGGAAAGGTCTGGCGAATCGGATTAATGGGAGAATCGTCGACGGAGGCCAATGTCCTGACTCTTCTCAATGCATTGGAGGAGATCGGTATTCGTCGCGGTTGGGTTTCAACTCCTGGCGTTGCGCTGCAAGCGGCTGCGCATGTCTATAGTGGAGGACGGTAGGTTGTGACGATTGCCATTCATCATGTGCGCCTCATCGATGGGACGGGAGACCATCACGATAACGCGACGCTGCTCGTGCGCGGTGCGAAAATCTCGGCAGTCGGCCCAAGCAACGAGGTCAGAATTCCTAAAGGAGCTGTCCGTATCGACGGCCGTGGCCTCTCGATTATCCCAGGACTCATCGACTGTCATGTCCATCTGTGCTTGGGCGGAGAGCCGGACGTTGTTGCCACACTCGAATCGGAGCAGCCTTCCTATACGTTGTTGAAGTCGGCTCGGCATGCGAAGGCGACGATCGATGCAGGATTTACCACCGTGCGTGATGTAGGATCTCGGGATCATTCGATCTTCACGTTGAAACAGGCCATCGAATCTGGGGTGATGCCTGGGCCACGCATCGTCGGTGCAGGACTCGCCATCTGCATGATCGGTGGCCACGCACGGTTCATCGGCCAAGAGGTTGAAGGAACCGAACAAGTCAGGAAGGTTGTGGCGGAACAGGTCGCTGCCGGCGCGGGAGTCATCAAGATCATTGCCTCGGGGGGAGTGTTGACGCCCGGCACCTCGCCGGATGAGGCCCAAATGACGATGGAGGAGTTGGCGGCAGCGGTTGATGCGGCACAGCAAGCAGGGAAACGAGTCGCCGCCCATGCCCACGGCGCCGCCGGCATGAAGAACGCGATTACCGCCGGGGTGCGATCAATCGAACATGCCACTCTGTTGGACGACGAGTCGGGAGCACTCATGAAGCGGTATGGAGTCTACATGGTCCCGACCCTTTCAGCTCTGGCGACGACGGCGGCCAGCCGGCCCGGCTGCGGCATCCCGGATAGTGCACTCGACAAGGCCAAAGCGATGACCAAGCGCCACCGAGCCAGCTTCAAAGCCGCCCATCAGAGTGGTATCGCCATTGCCATGGGTACTGATGCCGGAACTCCATTCAATTACCATGGGGACAATGCGCAGGAGCTTGAACGGATGGTCGCGTTTGGTATGACTCCGATGGAGGCCATTGTCGCCTCGACCGCCGCGGCAGCCCTTCTTATCGGGATTCAGGACTCAGTCGGAACCGTGACTAAGGGAATGGAAGCCGATCTTGTGATCCTAAAAGGAAACCCCCTTCGACGGATCGAGGTTCTACGAGACCGAGACAAAATTGTGGGCGTGATGAAGGCCGGCAAGTTTGTCGCGGGACCACTCTCGCGCTAGCGTCACTTGTCGGCTATTATTTGCGCTCATAGAATAGCTCCAGCGCCGAGGCCACGCCGTAGATGCGGCCCTTGTGAAAACGCTCTTCCAGACGAGATCGGAGTGAACGTATCTCTCTTTCGTCGCTTCGCTTGGCAAGTCCTTGAGACACCAGCATGTCCGTGGCGACCTCGACAAGCCGTTGTTTCCGCTGATTCATGTCTGTCGTCACGAACTCATCCAAGATTTCAGATGCCCTCGCTGCCACGACCGGTTCCAGAAATGAATCGTACCCCTGTTCTTGGATAGTTCGCTCTCGAATCACGCCCAATTCGGCCCGCACTCGCGCAACGTTCTGCATTAAGATTGAAAACAGTTCTTTTCGGCCTTCATCAAACAGCTTTTGTTCGATGTCGTCGAGAATGAGGCCGAGATCAACCGCCTCCGCGCGCAGCTCGTCTCCCCAAGACAACCGATCGTAGTTTTGGCGCTTTTCCGCATCACCGATGGTTTCATAGGCGGCATTGAGTTCGCGGATCTTGGCGTCGGCGTCTTTGCTGTCGGGGTTGCGATCTGGATGGTACTGAAAAACAAGCTTGCGGTAGGCTTTTTTGATGTCGTCATCAGACGCGTCGCGGGAGATTCCCAGCACCTGATAGTAGTCCATTCGAAGCATGCTCGAAACTATAACATGGCGCTTCAAAGTCCTTCACCTGGACTCCGACTGTACCCGACGGAGTTACGAGCGACAGGTGCCGGATTCTGTTTCAACGCGGGGCGCGTCTTGGCGTCGGCTTCCCTCCTTCTGATCGGTTGGCTGGTCACGGCTTTGGCACGTTCGGACGTGCAGCCAGAACCGTCGCGTTGATCTATCTTCTCGAACTTATTGTGCTCTTGTTCTCCCCATAAACGAAAGGCAGATGCCTTCCTGGCTAGCTCTTGACTTGTTAGAGTCCGGGCTTATCTAATAGATCATGGATACGACACGTACCCCACGAGTCCTCACTCACGACGAGCGAAAAGCCGCCGAAGCGGCCTTTGCTCACCGGCCGCTCAATCCTGCATGGTCTGAATCAGCCAAGCGAGTGTATGAAGGCCTCATCCATGCGCTTCCCGCTTTGCCGGATGAGACCGTTGTGATACCGAATCAAAACGCTCCAGGCGAAAGATCGCCTCTTGAAGCGGCTCCGGCGTTACCGACAGCAGAAGAACCGAAACTCGAAAACCCAACTCATTCAGGCAATGCGCTGGAAATGCGGACCGATATCCCGGCCAACCAACTGATCGCGAATCGCCAACAGGCGATTCAAGCCGGATTTTTGATCGATGTGTCAACGGATGCGCAAAAACTCGGCCTGACCTTTCCGGTCACGGTGACGAAGCCGCTCTGGGAAGTCGGGATCGCGCCTGATCAGTCGATATCAGAAGAAGAGAAGACCCAGCGGTTGCGGGATGTGTTGATGGCGTTTCGGCTACGAATCGCCAGCCAGGCCACGCTCTCACCGTTGATCGATTTTCCGGCGATGTTGTCGATGCCGCCAGGCGGCGTGCCGCAGCCGGTGCCGTTATTCGCGTTGATTCAACCGGACGAACAGAATCGCGCGGTGGCCACCCTGCTGCTCCCCAACGAAGTCTCCGCGACGATCATTCCGATGAATTGAGCAGAGTAGCTTAAGTGATCGTTACGTTACAAGTCCGCAAGCCAGGTTGCTAGAACCCCGCTTTTCAACTGACGACTGCGAGAGATGATTCGGTTTGAATCCATTCATGGTTTCTGTGCCGCTACCATGAGCAGGTTACTCACGGATTCACGGATGAGCTGGATCAGCGGTTCTGGATAGACTCCTAGTACGAGGATGATCGATGCAACAAATCCGAGCGAGCATACGGCCGTCCAACTGACGAACTCTGACCGCTGTACCGTCTCCTGTTGAGGAAGTGCTTCCTGTATTGCTACCTCACCGAACAGGGTCACGAACAGTCGAAGGTAATAGTAGAGACTCACGACGCTGTTCGCTATCAGTGCCAACACAAGCCACCACAAACCAGCATCAACACCGGCCACGATCGCATAAAATTTCCCGATGAATCCCGCCGTCACTGGGATGCCGGCCAACGACAACAGGCTCAGTGCCAACATGCCCGCGAGCCAAGGACGAGTCCAAAACAGGCCTTGATAGTCCTCGACACGGTCCTTGTCCCCTTCCTTACTCGAATATACTGTGACGACGCCAAAAGCCCCTAACGACATGGCACAATATACGATCACATAGAAGGTGACTGCTTCCGCAGCGGGAGGACCGCCGGCCAGCAGCGCAACCAATACATAGCCGAAGTGGGCGATCGACGAATAGGCCAGGAGTCGTTTCACATTCTGTTGCAAAAGCGCAAGCACATTCCCTGTGACCATCGAGACAACAGCCAGAAGACTGAACAGGTGCACAACGGGTGGCAGTTCCAATATCCCGACCTCAGTGGCAAGGCGGAGTAGCAGTGCCATCACCGCTGCCTTGGAGACCGTCGCGATGTATGTCGTGATGGGAGTCGGTGCTCCCTGATACACATCGGGAATCCACATATGAAACGGTGCGAGACCGAGCTTCAATGCGATGCCGACCAAGACCAGGATCAATCCTCCCAACCACAGTGCTGGAACCGTCTGCCACTGTTTCACACTCACGCCAACTTCGTGGAAGGTCATGGCCCCGCTTTCGAAATACAGCAAGGCTAGGCCAAACAGGAGGAATGCTGATGCCGTGATGGAGAGCAGCAGGTATTTCACCGCGGCTTCGAGCGGATTGCGTCGAGTTCGTAAATAACCGATCAGACTGCAGAGCGATAGTCCAAGGAGTTCGAACCCGAGAAATAATGATACGAAGTGCGCAGCTGTAGTCAGGACCAATCCCCCGAACGTGGCAAGTAGCAGGAGCAGGTAATATTCCTCGACACCGTCTTTCTCATGAAACTGACTGTTCAGATATCGGTACGATAGTGCAATGATGACCATCGTCGCACTCAATACAAGCCCCATATACAACAAGGCATGTCCATCCACGACCAGCAAGGTTGTCACGGCTCGTGGCGCCACAGTGGCTGCCCAGGGCAACGTCGCGAGGGTGAACAGGCACGACATAAGCGCACAGACCGCAATCCTTGCATGATTCCGCCTGAAGGCAATCGCCAGCATTGTCACGAGGCAGAAGGCCCCGAGATTCAGAATGGGCGACAGAGCGATGAAATCTTGGAGGATCATGGGGTACTCCCCTGCGAGGTCACGATGTGGGACGACAGCAGGGATTCTGATGGCAAGTGAGTCGAATTGGCAGACACCAGTGCATGCTGTAGCAGTTGTTCCATGACCGGCTTCGTCGTGGTCAACACGGCCTTCGGATAGAGCCCCAGCCAGATCTGCAGGCCTGCGATGAACAATAAGGTTCCAAACGCGACATTCGACAGGTCTGGGGCTGTACGGGTGTCTTGTTGGCGGCCAAAGAATGTGCGTTGCATCATGCCCAGGGAATAGATGGCCGCCATCACCATGCCAAGTGATGCCAGAATGATCATGACCGGTTGAGTCGCATAGGATCCAAATAGCACGAGGAACTCACCGATAAAATTCGCCAGCCCTGGCAACCCCAATGACGCGCAGGCAAAGAAAAGTGTCATCGTGGCAAGACGTGGCGTCACGCTCCAGAGTCCTCCCATCTGACCCATGTCCCTCGTTTGATACCGCTCCTCAAGTGCGCCGGCCAGCAGAAAGAGGCCAGCGGTACTCAGCCCATGCGCCACCATCTGCATCATCACTCCCTGCAACGCCAGCTCCGTGCCGGCGAAGGCGCCGAGCAGGATGAACCCCATGTGGCTGATGCTGCTATAGGCCACCAGTCGCTTGATATCTGTTTGGGCACAGGCCAATACCGCTGCATAGAGAATCCCGGCCACACCGAGCCCCATGGCGATGGGCGCGACGTCGCTCAGGGCCTCGGGAAACAATGGAAGTGTGAATCGCAACAAACCATAGGCGCCCGTCTTCGCTAAGATCCCGGCGAGGATAATCGTGGCCCCGGTGGGAGCCTCTGCGTAGGTATCCGGTAGCCACGTATGAAAGGGAGGGGCCGGTAGCTTCACGAGAAAACCGATGAGAAATGCCAGCATCAACCATCGAGCTATCTCACTGGTCAGGGTCAGTCCCATCAGGTCGGCATAGTCGAAACTCGGTCGTCCAGTGGCTTGTTGATGCAGGAGCGCGAGCGCCACAATCGCAACGAGCAGCACCAAGCTCCCGGCCTGCGTAAAGAGAAAGAACTTGAACGAGGCATGCCGGCGCTGTGCATGGCCCCAGATGACGATCAGGAGATACATGGGGATGAGCATGAGCTCCCAAAAGAAGAAAAACAGAAACAGGTCGATGGCCAAAAATATCCCGATGACACCCCCAAGAGCGAGCAGGACGTGACAGTGAAACAATCCGACGCGACTCTGGATTTCTGTCCAGGAGGCGATCGTGGCCACGATCCCGACGAAGACCGTCAATGGAATAAGGACTACGCTCAGTCCATCGAGGCCGAGATGGAGACTGATGCCCCAACGGGGAATCCAACTGGTGTGACTTTCTACAAGCCATGCCCCATGTCCCGAGGCCTGTACTGTGGAATGTTGTCCTCCGAGCAGAAGCACCAGAATGAAATCAATCGCCAACGCCCCGAGTACGATCCAACGAGGCGCGTGGCGAGACCATTGCTGTCCCATCCATGCAAAGGGCGCCGCGAAAATTGGGATGAGTATGAGCAGCCAGAGACCCATAGCGTTCACATCGCAAATAGACCAAGCAACATCAGCGTTCCAACTGCAATGGTGGCGGCATACCACCGGACATGCCCCGTCTGGGTGTGACTCAACCAGCCATGACAGGACTCGGCGCAGACGGCCAGCCACTCGTACCCGCGATCGACCATATCACTAGAATTTCTGGTTACAGCAAACCAGGGCCGCACGAACAGACGATCATATAGTCGATCGAACCCCCACCCTCCTTGCAGCAAGGTTACCGAAGGGTGAGACGTGGATTGATCTGTCCCTCGCGCGCCGAAGAGGGAGCCAGGCAGGAACAGGAGCGCGGCAAGGCCAATTCCGAGTAGCGCCGCGACGGTCACTGCCAGCTGTTCACGGGCCTCGCTCGATTCATCCATCCCAGGAAGCAGCGCTGTCGTTGGGAGCGCATGCGACAGGTAGTGGCTAAACAGAGTGACATTCCCGAGTGTGTGGGGCATCTCGAGAAAACCGACTGTGAGCGCCAAGAACGCCAGCACCACCAGAGGTAGGCGCATGGCCAGACCTGATTCGCCTGTCGGTTGTGTACGAACTTCTCCGAAAAAGACCCGAAAGATCAGCCTGAAACTGTAGAGCCCGGTCAGCATGGCCCCGAGTAGCGCACCAAACCAGATCCACCGATGACTGAGGGGTGAAGACCAGACCGACCATAAGATCCAATCTTTGCTGTAAAAACCGGATGTGATGAGAGGGACACCAGACATAGCCGCAGCGCCGATTAAGAATGTCCAAAATGTCCAGGGCAGATGCCGCCGAAGGCCACCCATCTTAAAGATGTTCTGCTCATGGTGGAGACTGTGAATGACCGATCCAGCCGCCAGGAAGAGCAAGGCTTTGAAGCAGGAATGGGTGAGAAAATGAAAGAGCGCGGCAGGCCAGGCTCCGACGCCGAGTGCCAGAAACATGTAGCCGATCTGGCTCATCGTCGAATAGGCGAGCACCCG
>JAOUHD010000062.1 GCA_029865345.1 Nitrospira sp. | reverse complement strand
CACCAACTCAGGACCACCCTACGGGGAGTGCCCAACACGTCGGCGTTCCTCGCAGACCTTTGGCGAGATCGTTTGGGCCATCGTCCTCTTACCGGAGGCCCACACCGCTTTCTTCAACAGCCCCATATTTGATTTCTCCAGGAAAGTAAACTACCTTGTTTCCATGAGGTTGCTCGCGCTCTCTCTGCGGTTTGTGCTTCCCCTGGTGATCGTGTTGGCCGTGATCGCCTATGGGGTCGTTCCGCTCGTCGACTCACTCCAACTGAAATGGTTTGTCCGCGATCTCGATATGCGGTCCAAACTCATGGTCAATACGATGGAGGGACCGCTGGCGGAGCTTCTGGTCAAGAACTCTAAAGACAAGATCTCCGCATATTTTACACGCATCATTCAGGATGAGCGGCTGTATGCTCTGGGCTTTTGCGACCTCGAGAACAGTCTGCTCTATGAGACTCAGGCCTATCCGCAGGATCTCCCTTGTAAGGATACTCTGAACCTCGCTCCCAACTCGTCCACCGTTCGGTCGTTCAGTAGCGGACCACTCCATGTCATGTCGGCGTCCATCGAATCCAGCGGGCGCCGGCTTGGACGTCTGTTACTCCTCCAGGACATGAGGTTTATCCAACAACGGAGCAACGATACCAAACGCTACGTCTTTTATTTATTTGCGGGTCTTACGGCAGTTATTTCGCTCGTCACGGTGCTGGTCGCACATTTCAGCTGGAAAGAATGGGTGGCCGGGGTGCGAGCTATGGTTAAGGGAGAAAGACTGCTGACCCCTCTAACGCAGGAGCAACATGCTCCGGAACTCCAGCCGCTGGCGAAGGACTTGCGCTCGTTGGTCCAGGCTCTTGAGACCGATCGCCGCATGCGCGATGAGACGCAGATTTCCTGGTCTCCGACCAGTCTCAAATCCATTCTTCATGAACAGTTCTCGGGCGATCAGGTGCTGATTGTGTCCAACCGGCAGCCCTATGCCCACTTTTGGCAAGATCAGAAAATCGTTGTGCAGGTGCCGGCGAGCGGGCTTGTCTCGGCGCTTGAGCCGGTGATGCGCGCCTGCTCTGGGACATGGGTCGCGCACGGGAACGGATCCGCGGATCGAGAGGTGGTAGACGGCCGGAACCATGTCAGTGTTCCGCCGGCGCATCCCACCTATGAGATTCGGCGCGTGTGGCTGACCGCCGAAGAAGAGGCCGGATACTATTACGGGTTTGCCAACGAGGGGTTGTGGCCGCTCTGCCATATCGCTCACGTCCGGCCCACGTTCCGTTCATCCGATTGGAAACACTATGTCGCTGTCAATGAGCGTTTTGCTCAGGCCGTCTACGAGGAGGCCACGACCGACAATCCGGTTGTGCTCGTTCAGGATTACCATCTAGCCCTGGTTCCAAAGCTCATCCGAGATCGATTGCCGACCGCGACGATCATCATGTTCTGGCACATTCCTTGGGCCAATGCGGAAAGTTTTGGGATCTGTCCTTGGAGGCAGGAGATTCTGGAAGGGCTGCTCGGAAGCAGCATTCTGGGATTCCATACCAGAGTCCACTGCAACAACTTCATCGACTGTGTTGATCGGATACTCGAGGCACGCATCGATCGAAATAGTTCAACGGTTTCCGTTGGAGGGAAGATGACGGCAGTCAATCCCTATCCGATTTCCATCGAGTGGCCGGTGCAATGGTTGCGTGACCAGCCGCCGGTCCCTGAATGCCGAACCAGGTTGCGTGAGATGTGTGGGATGCCTCCGGATCGCTTCGTGGGCCTGGGGGTCGAGCGTCTGGATTATACGAAGGGGATCCTGGAGCGGTTCATGGCTGTGGAACGATTGCTGGAACTCCAGCCCGAATGGATTGGGAAGTTTACATTTGTACAGATTGCCGCTCCCAGCCGTTCCATGATCGAGCAGTACCAACATTTCACCAGCCAGGTCTATGCCTTGGCTGAGCAGATCAACAAGCGGTTTGGGCGAGACGGGTATGAGCCGATCTGCTTGCGGATGCAGCATCACGAGGCGTCTCAGGTCTGCGAGTGTTACCGCGGAGCAGACCTTTGTGTGGTCAGCAGTCTCCATGACGGCATGAATTTGGTCGCGAAAGAGTTCGTCGGTGCCCGGGACGACGAGCAGGGAGTGCTGATTCTGAGTCAATTTACCGGAGCCGCTCGTGAACTGACAGAGGCGCTCGTCATCAATCCCTACGACATCGATCAATTTGCGGCCGCGCTTCACCTTGGCCTGACGATGCCGAAGGTGGAGCAGCGGGCCAGGATGCAGAGCATGCGTGGACTAATTCAGGAGTTCAATGTGTATCGCTGGGCCGGTCGTATGCTCATCGATGCCGCCCGCATGAGACAAAAGGAGCGAGTCATGCAGCAGGTGCGGCGGCCGAGTTTATTGAGTTGATGGACAGATGATGGACTATTTATTGACGGAAACAGGACGAAGCGACCTCGGAGCGCTCCGGAACGGTCGTTCTCTCTATGCCTTTGATTTCGACGGGACTCTGGCGAAGATTGTCCGAGAGCACCATGCGGCGCGGCTATCGCGTCCTATCCGTTTCTGGCTCGAGGAACTCGCTAAGCGCGCTCCCACTGCCATTATCTCGGGACGCTCCGTAGAGGATCTGCGCTCACGTGTCGGGACTGCCGTGTCTCACTTGATCGGGAACCATGGCTCAGAAGGCCCTCACACGCGCCAGGAGGATATCCAGCAAGTCCGCGAGACCAGTTCTGGATGGCTGGAATTGATCACCAGACGATTTCAGGACGAGTTGATTCGAAGTGGTGTGACTGTCGAGAATAAGTCCTATTCGCTCTCATTCCATTATCGAACGGTCGATCAGCGAGACGAGGCCCGGGCGCTTATTACTCGCATTATTGCTGAATTGTCTCCTCCTCCTCGCATTGTACTTGGGAAGTCCGTCGTCAATGTGATGCCGCCCACGGCGTCACACAAGGGGACGGCATTGCTGGAGTACATGCGCAGACTTGACTGTAGCACAGCTCTCTACGTGGGAGACGACGAGACCGATGAGGATGTCTTTGCGCTTCGGGATCACCGCATTCTTACCGTGCGAGTCGGCAAGAAGAGGGGTTCCGCCGCTCGGTATTTCCTCAAAAGACAGACGGAAATCACCGAGATGCTTCGACTTCTCGTCGAGGTCGGTGACCAAAGTATTCACACCTGGAGCGGCTGCCATGAACATGGAGCCACTCGGCCTGTTCCGCACCCCAACGAATAGATCCGGAGAAGCCTGTCCTCATTCCACCAATTGTGATCGTTCTCGCCCAAGGAGAAGATCGTAGGGGGCAAAATCGTCGCTCAGGACGACGCCAGGTGGCCAGGGTTCGGTTCGGCGAGTACTCAATAACGCGATTGTTTCCATCGGCAGGCGCTGATTCATCGCCAAGTCTGTGATCTTCGCGACGACACTGTTCTCTGATTCATGCTCGATCGCATGGCCTCCAAAGAAGATCAGATTCTTCGCCGGGGTCATTCCCGTTTTCCAGGGCCCCTCGACGCCGAATGTGGTGAGGATTGGAAAGGCCTGTCGCATGGTTTGAACCACTGCAGCAGCTCGAGCGAGGTCGCCTTCTTTACCGGATGAAGCCAGATTGACTGCGACGATTCCCTCCGGGTTCAGGTGCCTTCGCACTAAGGAGTAAAACTCCGTCGTGGTGAGATGAAAAGGGATCATATCTCGTGCGAAGGCGTCGATCCACATGACATCGTAGGTGTGATTCGTCGCGTTGAGAAAGGCTCGTCCATCCTTCACGAAGATGTGATGGTTTGCCGGTGGCCGATACTCAAAATACTCTTCGGCCATTCGGACGACGACCGGGTCGAACTCCACGATATCCATCTCCAAATCCGGCCAGTGCCGTGCCAACCACTTCGCGATTGAACCCCCACCATGCCCGAGAATGAGGCCGCGTTTCGGTTCGGACACCAATGCCAGCGAAGACACCATCATTTGGCTGTAGGGGAGGAAGAGGGTTGTCGGGTCGACTTTCCACATCGTGGCGTGGAACGTACGATCCAATACAAGATACCGAAAGAGATTGTCTTCTCGAATTCGGACCTGCTGGTATGGACTTTCCTCTTGGTAGATAGGGGTCTTCAATCGTTGGATTGGGTTGAGAGCCATGGTTCCCAATAGGGCGAAGCAACCAAGGGCCATCAGTGATACCAAGGGGCGGGCTGATGTTCCTTTCATAAACCACAGGAACCCAAGTCCGACTTGAATACCACCCAGCCAGGCCATGAGCGATTGGCTTCCGAGCCACGACAAGAGAAAGAAGGCAGTGCCCCAGGTTCCGGCCAGACTGCCGACGGTCGACAGGGCGATCATGCGGCCTGTCTGCCGACCGAGGTGATCCATGTCGGCGACCGCTAAACGCAACATGGCCGGCAAGACGCCGCTGAGCCCGAACGCGGGGGGGGCGAGGAGAGCAGTCGCGGCGAGGCAAGGGCCCCAGCGAGGGTCTTGCACCATCTTCTCGATCTCAAACAGAATTGGTTGGTTCGCCCACGCGACGAGAAAGGTCCAGCTTCCTGAAAAAAGCAACAGGGCGGCCAGCACCCTACTGCCAGTATAGCGATCCGAGATCCACCCGCCGAACGCGTATCCGCTGCTCATCGCTGCTAGGATCACTCCTATCAGTGCACCCCAGACAAACAACGAGCTGCCGAAGACAGGAGCCAAAAGGCGACTGCCAAGGATTTCCAACGCCATCACCACCGCTCCAGTCACGAGGGCGGTCAAGAGCAGAAACCAGCGGGGAATATGTGCAGGATGTATAGTCATCGATTTGGGCAACGGTGCGGAGCCTCTCTCCAATAGAGTGAGAGACGGCGTCGGATTGTACTCAACGCATTTTCCGAGAGTCAACGAAGGGTGAAGGATCTTCATGGGGCTGATCGATCCTGGAATTCGTTGCTCCATAAGGCTCAGGTTGTTATACTTTTACACGATTTACGTAATGCAACAAGGAGGAGCCCATGCACATCAGTGTGATTGGAAGCGGTTACGTCGGACTCGTGACAGGAGCCTGTTTCGCCGAGTTTGGCGTTCATGTCACCTGCATGGACAGTGACAGCCGAAGAATCGAGAAGCTTGAAAAAGGCGACGTCCCATTTTATGAACCAGGTCTCAAGGAGTTGGTGGCCAAGGGGATCAAAGAAGGCCGACTCAATTTCACCACGGACATTGCGAAGGCCGTCGAGAAGGCGCTGGTCATCTTTATCGCTGTTGGCACTCCCCCTAGGGGTGATGGTTCTGCCGATCTCTCGTATGTTGAAGAAGTCGGCAAAGGGATTGCGCGGCACATGACGGGCTATAAGGTCATCGTGACCAAGTCTACGGTACCTGTTGGTACTGGCGCCAAACTTCGTGAGGTGATTGCGAAGTCCCAGACGAAGGCCTTGGGATTCGACATGGTCTCAAATCCAGAGTTCCTCCGAGAAGGGTCGGCCATTGAAGATTTTATGCGACCGAATCGCGTGGTGATTGGGGCGGACAGCGATCAAGCAGTGGCGATCATGAAGGATCTTTATCGCCCGCTCTATCTAATCGAAACCCCCATCGTTGTGACCGACGTGCCGACCGCTGAGCTCATCAAATATGCCTCCAATGCCTTCCTGGCGACGAAGATTTCGTTCATCAATGAGATCGCGAACCTGTGCGAAAAAGTCGGAGCCAATGTTCAAATGGTGGCGAAGGGTATGGGGCTTGATCATCGCATCGGGTCGAAGTTTCTTCATGCAGGCCCAGGCTTTGGTGGCTCATGCTTCCCGAAAGATCTCGCCGCACTCATTCAGACCGGAGAGCGCCATGGCTATCCTATGCAGATTGCTTCCGCGGCTTCACGGGTGAATGACGTTCAGCGAGAACGGATGATCGAGAAGATTCGGGAGGCGGTTGGGGGACTGAAAGGGAAGACGTTGGCGATGCTGGGCCTTTCATTTAAGCCCAATACCAACGACATCCGGGAGGCCCCGGCCTTGGCGATTGGTCGAGCCCTCCTGGCCGAGGGTGCGAGTATTCGCGCGTATGATCCAGAGGCCCTAACGGAAGCGTGCCAGATCATGCCTGAACTCCTGCCCTGCCAAGATACCTACCACGCGGCTGAAGGAGCGGACGCGTTGGTAATTATGACCGAGTGGAATGTGTTTCGAACTCTGGACTTTGAAAAGCTGAAGTCGATCATGCGAGTTCCTGTCTTGCTTGATCTCCGAAACGTTTATGACCCTGAACGCGTGGGGGCTGCTGGCTTCAAATATGTATCAGTAGGGCGTATGGCACAGAGTCCCAAGAGCACTCGCTGAGCGGAGCTCGCAGGGTGTTCAAAAAAACCGTTCAGCAAGGCCTCAGCGAGTGAAGAGGCGAATCGTACTCTGCGCCGTACGCTGAGCCTCTGAGCCCGCATCGCCGACTTTGCGAGGCGTGCGATGCGAGAACGCCGCTGGCGGATTTTTCCAACACCCTGCTAGGTCAACCTCGGCAACTCAGCTTTTGGTGTGTCCTTCGTTTTCGGTTTGTATCCCATTCGATCGAGCACTTTCATGATTCGGGTTGTCAGCCGATCATCGGCGTTGGTCAACGCAGTGGCCAGCGGTTCGACGGCTGGTTTGCCGATCTTCCGAAGAATCTCAGTTGCGGATTGACGAATCTCGTCCTCTTCGGATACTAGGAGTGGAATAAGCGATGGCACGGAGGGGCCACCGAGTTTGATCAACGAATCATAGGCGCGTTGCCGCACGTCACCAACTTCGTCGCTCAACGCCGCCACCAAGGGATCGATGGCGCGCGGATCTTTCAACTCCCCCAAGACCTCTGCCGCGTACTTTCGATTCAACCAGTGTGAATCTCTGAGATCGAGCAACATGGCGTCGGCTTTGGCGGCGTTCGGATCTTTTGCGCGAATCTTAAAACTCTTCGCGACCCGCTTCCCGCCTTCTTCGACCACACGGATCGTGGCACCGTCTCCGACCTTGAGCTTCCTGAGGTCCTCCAGCGCTTCCTCGGCCACATCCAGCACGACGGTCTTGCCGTCGTAAGCCAGGAGCTCAACCTCGAGCTGTTTGCTCTCAGGGTTGATCGCCACAACCCGCTCGGTAACCAGGTTGAACCCGTCCTTCTTCTCTTCACCTTTCAGAGCGATCTGAATCAACTTCGGAGCTTCATCCGCCATGGGCATGTATCCTCTATATGATTTGAGTTATTGCGGTTCAGGTGTCCAACCGAGGCTGGCCAGCACTGCCTCGACAGTTTCCTGGACCATCGTGTTCTCGTCTTGAAGCAGCGCCAGCAGAGGCTGAACGGATTCTGTTGCGCCAAGCCGCGCGAGTGATTCGGCGGCGTTGCGTCTGACCAACCAGTCTTCATCTTTCAGCGACTCGATCAACGAGGTGACGGCTCGGCGATCACCGATCTTACCCAGTGCCTCGGCCGCATGACGCCGAACCATCCAGTTGGAACCTAAGAGTCCATCGATCAAGGCCTCCACCGCCCGCACGTCGCCGATCTTCTTCAACACTCGAGCTGCATCTTCGCGTAGGGTGTTGTCCATGAGTGCATCGATCAACCCAGGCACCGCTTGTGAATCGCCGATCCGCTCCAGCGCCCACACCGCTGCCGTTCTGACGGCGCCGTCACGGTCATGAATCGCCTTGACCAGAGGCTCAGTGGCACGTCGGTCCCGCAATTTCCCAAGCGCCGAGGCCGCCTGTTCTCTGATCGCCCAGGAATCATCTTGCAGGGCTTCGATCATGAGTTCGACAACGGAGGGCCCCATCCGAACGACCGCGCTGGCCGCAGCCTCTCGAATCACCACATCTTCATCGGCCATGAGGCCAATCAACCGAGGAAGCGCCTCGGGACCAGTCTGACCGAGGTTCGCGATCGCATGGTCGCGTAAGGCCTCGTTCTCGTCGTGCAATGCGTGAATGAGTTGATCGATTCGATCAGAAGCACCTTGTTCAGTCATGCTCAGTATCCTCTTCGGGGGGCTGGCTTTCCGTGGCCGTGATGGCGTCAAGTTTATCGGCGATGAGACCTGCATTATAGGCTACGAGGCCGTCGCGATCTGTGCGGAGCCGGTCAAAGAGGTCCTTGTATGGATGCAAGACTCCTACATCCTTGATCTTGGCCAAAGCCTCCATGGCAAACACCCGTAGCGGACGGATAGGGATAGCGTCAAGATAGAGCCGAGTCGGCCGCGCATCGCCGATCAGCCCAAGGGATTTGATCGCCAACTCTTTGACCCCGGTATCCTTGTCCTGTTCCAGCCGCTTCATCAACGGGTCGACGGCTCGCACATCTCCGATTTTTCCCAATAAGTCGGCTGCGGCTTCGCGCACGAGCCAATCGTCGTCTTCGAGATATTCAATCAGGATTTCTACGCTCGGTCGTCCAATTCTGAGTAGGTCGATGACCGCCGTCATGCGCGCTTCTTCGCGCTCGCTGGCTCCTTCGACTTCACGCAAGGCCTCGAATGTTTCGTCGATTCGCTCCCGGATCGCGCCCAGTTTCTTCAACGTGCCGACGGCGATATCTCGAACCGCCGGTTGGCCCATGGCATCGATGAATGCATCAAGGGAACGAGGATCCAATAATTGATCGAGCATCAGTGCTGCGGCAACTTGCACATCCTGATCCGGATGTTTCAGCATGTCGCAGAGGGGCAGGACGGATGTGGGAATCGCCCCGATCAGGTGGCTCAGGACCTGTCTGGTCACGCGTTCCTGAGTCGTGGGAAGCAATGCGACTAGCACCCGAGCCGTGTCCGTATTGAGCACTCCTGCCATCTGTTCAAGGGCTGCCGCACCAGCTTTCCGAACGACCTCCTCATCATGTTCGAGCAGTCCAACGAGGGCCACTCCGGCCTGCGGGTCTTTGATGCGAGCCAGCATCGCGGCGGCTTCTTTTTTTAATTCGGTGGGTCCTAACCGTAGGGCCTCGATGAGTGCCTGCACTGAACGAGGACCGCCCGCCACACAGGCGGCCGTCGCTCGCATACGGCGCCAATCCTCTTCATGGATGAGTTCGGAGACCAGCGTCTCAATCGTTTCTTTAGGCATGGGTACTTTGTCGGATGTTGAAAAAGTCCGTTAGCATAGTTCTCGAATCGCACGCCTCGCAAAGCCGGCGATGCGGGCTCAGAGGCTCAACATACGAACAGCGTAAGCCTCGCCGCTTCGCTTGCTGGGGTTTTGCTGAACGGGACTTTTTGAACATCCTACGGGATATTCGGCTCCTAATCCGAGATCATTCGGCAGCACCTAGGCAGCGGTATCGAAATGGTTTTCAACATCCTGCTAAATTCTGCCTGGTCTCCAGCCGATTAAGGCCAAGGTTTCCTTCACGTGATAGCGCACGTTGTCATCCGTCGGTTCGGCCAGCAACGGGAGGAGCAAGGGGATCGCCTTCGACCGGTATTGAGCCAAGGCTGCCGCGGCTTCCGCCCTCGTGAAGGTCGAGTGAAGCGCCGCCACCAACGTCGGCAGTGCCGATTCATCGCCGACCATCCCCAAGGCACGGACGGCTGCGGCTTGTGCCATACGATCTTCTGTCCACTGATCGGCGCAGCCCGAGACCGCCCGCATGTGGTCTGGTGGGGTCACGCCTTGTGCCGCTGCAAGCAACATCGGTACTGCTCGACGATCTCCGATGCGGCCCAGTGCGTTAATGGCCAAGATGCGCAGCCCCGGCTCTTTCATGACGGTCAGCAAGTACTCGACAGCTTGAGGATCTCCGATGTCTCCTAACGCTCGAATGGCATCTTCACGGATCGCGGAATCATGATCATTGAACAATAGGGACAGCAACGGTTCGACTGCTAGTGACGATTTTGTTTTTCCCAGTGCCTCCACGGCATGTAGCCGGACGAGCCAATCTCCGTGTGTCGTCGCGTCCCGCAAGGCGGGGAGTGCCGGCTCACCGATTGCCGCCAATGCCGTCGAAGCTTCCTCTCGCACCGCTTTGACCTTATCTTGGAGCAGAGGAATCAAATGCGGCACCGAGGCCTGATCGTTGATCCGTCCCAACGCTCGAGCGGCCTGCATACGAACGATCCAGTCGGAGTTCTTAAGCGACTCAATGAGTGGAGCTAGCACCCGACTATCGGCAATGGAGGCCAACACCGTCGAAGCCGCTTCCTGTACTGCCTGCTGAGGGTCGGAGAGACAGAGTCCCAGTACGGGAACCGATGGTTCTCCGATTGCTGTCAGGGCTCCGATCGCTGCCTCGCGGACCGCACGGTCTGAATCGCGAAGCAAAGAGACCAACGGACCCACAGCCCGTGGGTCACGCATCGTGCCGAGCAACATCGCGGCTTCTTCACGGATGGCCCAATCGTCATCAGTGAGCGCGGCGATCTGTTCAGCGACTGTGTCACCCATCTGGAGCCTCATGTAGTCAAGCTGTTGACCCTAACATACTGATTTTCAGGGGGTCAATGAAGGTATCCCACGGCAATTTCCCCTAGAAACCTGGTGTGAAGAAGCGCAGTATAGTGCCTCGACAGTTTCGTATTCTAACAGCTGGAGGCTATATATGGCGCGTCGTGTACGTTCGTTGTGGAGTTGGAGTGTACTACTTGTGACGCTTGCCTGGACGGTGTCTCCCGCACAGGCGTATGAGGTGTGGGTGACGGATCAATCCGATACAGGGAAAGAGAGCGGAGGGTTGCTTCATATCTACGACGGAGCACAACTGGCTGCCGCGCCTGCTTCTGCCAAACCTATGCAGACGATCGACTTCGCCGGAGAGCTCGGGAAGTTTTGCGAAGACGCCACGAAGAAGGCCGTTCGCCGACCCCATATGTTGTTTTTCAACGCTGCACAGGACCATGTCATCATTTCGTTTTTGAGTGGGCAGGTTCTCTTTATGGATGCAGCGACAAAGAAGCCGGAGGCGTGCCTCTCCATGGGGAAGAACGCGCACGCGGCCTGGCCAACGCCCAATCAAAAAATGGCGATCACCGCCAACATCGCTGAAAAGAAATTCATCCGTATCTGGACGGATTATGCCAAACATACCTACACGTTCGACCCTGACAAGGATGTCCTGAATCTGGCTGCGTTCGAAGGCGGGGAACGTCCAGATACGTCGCCGATTTGCCCGATCACGGAATCGTCAAGCCACTATGCCTTCGTGACACTCCGTGGCGGCGGACTCTTAGTCGTTGATGTCACGGCCATGCCGCTGAAAGTCGTGGCGACGTTGGATAACAACCAGATTCATCCAGCGGGCTGTGGCGGAATCGAGGTGGGAGGCACGATGTACATCAACTCCGGTGGTGGGTGGCCGATTGCCCCCCTGGCGTACGATGTCTATGCGCTCGATATCACGAAGTTGCCTCAGGCCATTTCGGCCAAACTCGTGTCTCAGCGCGATGACAAATTTGCCGATTCACACGGTATGGCGGGCCTTGGACGCTATGTGTGGAATGCGGATCGAGCAGGGAACAATATCGAAATTCTCGATACCCTGAGCAATCTCAGCGTGGGGTCAGTCGATCTGACCACAAGTGCCAATGCCGATCCAGCTCCGGACTTGATGGACGTTGCGCCGGATGGCCAACACGTCTTCGTCAGTCTCCGTGGGCCGAGCCCTCTGACCGGCAACGACAAGGATGCCCATAATGCCATGGGGACGATTCCGGGCGTCGGCGTGATTCATGTCGATCAAGATGGAAAGGTTGGTCATTACAAAGGGCAGGCGACGCTCACGAATATGAAGGATGGGAAGGAGACCGGGGATATTCACGGCATCGCAGTGAGAAAGTAGATGCGGCGCGGATCTTCTGGAGACGGATAAGGATTAGGCCATGTCGCCTGACGGGCCGAAGCGTCCGCTTTGTCCCAACGGCCGATCGACGCGCAGATTGTCGGCCTGACTTGAGCTGATCTCCACCACTTCATCGGAAGGCGTCCATCCAAGCTGGTTCAGCGTATCGAGCGCAATCTGTTTCAAGGCGTCTTTTGCCGTTAGCCGAACGGACGCGTACGAAAGCACGCGCTCTTTTTCAGCTTCGACTTCAGACGCTTTGGGGTCATAGAGGAAGGCAATCAACGGTTCGATGGCCGCGTCCCCGATCACCGCCAGAGCCGCCGCGGCTTTTTCACGCAAGACCCCGTCTTTCAGTAACATGATCAAATCCGGAATCACACGAGGATTGCGAAACTGACCAAGGGCCGTGGCGGCGGCTTCCTTGATGAACGCATCTTCGCTGACGATGCACCCGGGTGTCGGCGTGCCCTCCTGTTTGATGCCTTTGCCCTTCAAGGCGTCCAATACGGCTGGGAGGGCGCGCGCATCGCCGATCATGCCGAGTGAAGCAATAGCATGGCGCTTCACCGCTCCGTCCTTCATGGCTTCAACCAGCGCATCGATTGCACGGGGATCACCGATCATGCCGAGTGCGATAGTCGCGTCTTCGCGAACAGCTCGGTCAGGGTCCTTCAAGGCGGCGATCAAGGCATCCACGACCTTTGCGTCCTGTACCCAGGACCTGCCGATTTGATAGTCGGTGGTCATCCCGCCCAACGCCCGAGCCGCGTGGCATCGAACGACAAAGTCTTTGTCCGTGAGACTGTCGAGCAACGGATCGACCGAGGGATACCCAATGTAGACCAGCGCTGTTCCGGCCGTCTCGCGCACGATCTTCGAAGAATCCCGAAACAGCTTGATCAGAGCTGGAATGGCTTTCGCGTCGGCGATTTTGCCCAAGGCTTCCGCCGCTGCGCTCTTGACGGCCCCGTCCCGGTCGCGACAGGCGCTGATCAACGCGTCGACTGTTCCTGAGTCCTTGATCTTGCCCGCCGCCTTGGCGGCATGTTCCCGTACGCGCCATCGTTCGTCTTTCATGGCCGTCACCAGGCGATCGAGCACGATCGGGCCTATCTTTGCCGTGGCCTCGACCGCCTGATCGCGCACTTCCATGATGGAATCGTTGAACAGGCCGACCAGCGCTTCGACAGCCTTCGGTCCGCCGATTTTCGCGATGCCGCAGCCTGCATGAGCCCGCACGGACCAGAAGTCATCGTTGCAGGCGCTGATCAGCGCATCCAGGGTCGTTGGGTCACCCAGGCCGGCCAGCGTCTGTGCCGCCTCCTCTCGGGTGGCGTCGTCCACATCTTCAAGCGCTTCTAAAAGATCTTCGAGTACGTTAGCCATCGTTCGGTTTCTGATCGTAATAGGCGTCGCGTTGCCCGCCATACGGGTACATGCGTTTGCACACCACCATCAACGCCTG
The DNA here is from genome assembly GCA_029865345.1 of Nitrospira sp. Lineage (GTDB taxonomy): Bacteria > Nitrospirota > Nitrospiria > Nitrospirales > Nitrospiraceae > Nitrospira_D. The sequence goes on along the minus strand of JAOUHD010000062.1, from coordinate 4,706 downwards.
TGTCCCGCGGCCTTCGACACATTGATCCAAGGATTTTGAAAAATCGAGAGTGCCATTAAGATTCACCGTAAAGGGAAAATCGAACGTGAAGCTGATAAACTTGTATGTGCCAGGCTTCAACCGCAGTTCTCGACGCTCAGATGTCTTGGGCGCATCGAGTGACTCGGGGTCTGAATTCCAGATCGAGGGCGTGACGCCTGGTATTTGCCACCAGGAAGCGGGGACCAGCTTCGTTGCATCGATGGTAATCCCATGTTCCTTGAGATGCGCGGCTTGTGTGTCTTTCGCGAATCCCTCCTTAGGGCTGGCCATAGTCGGCAGGCAGGTCAGCACGCAACCCATTATCAGGAGGGACCAGCGTCGCATGGGGGCAGCGTAGCACATGATTGACTAGCGTTTCTTGCGGGGCCGTGCGGTTGGGGTGGCCGCGGCAGTTTCGAAGATGTCTTCCACGGCCCGACTCTCCCATTCCGTGTGAGTCTCCAGCTTCAGGATTTTCATCACGGTGGCTCCGGTATCGATGATTGACACCGGCTGACGAATAAGTTGGCCCCGTTTGATTCCGGTTCCCGAGACGATCCAGGGAACGACTGGCGACTCAGTCGTTGGGGCCTCGGCGCCGGGGTCGGTCCCCTTTCCACTGAGAGCGGTGACGACGACGGCGGTGCGGCCCGAGAGCGAGTACTCCTGGAAAAGGTTCAGGACAGACTTCATTGCGCTATCGACCGTTCGTAACGCTTCCCGATATTCTGTAGAGTCCCAGCCATGGGTCACTCCGGCCCTCCCTGCTTCCGGAAGGTGAACCACCAGCAAATGAGGCAAGGAGGGAATCGCATGTCCATAGCCGTGCCCGCTGGTCGCCTTTTGAAGATACTGCTGTATGTAGGTGACGAGTTTCTGGGAGCCGCACTCGGGCCGCAATGCTCCGCAGAGTTGATAGTCGGTGTAGGGTTCTGGTTTGGCGAGCTGATACAGGGACTCATCCATATAAAAGATGGCACTGTCGCGGCCTCCGCTTAAATCCAGGTAGTCGAATAGGCTGGGGTGGCGCGGGTAGCCTCGGCTGAATTCGAAGAAATTCCAGGTAATCCCATGTTTTTCGACTGGCATGCCAGTCACCAGCGATGCCATGGTGGGTAATCGTAGGGCCGGCTTCACCCCGCTCGCGGACCAGGTCACCGACCCTTCCTTGACGAGCTTGCTCACGACTGGCATCGCGCCGCCCTTGAGCGATTCTTGTCCGAATCCCTCCAGGACAAAGAGGATGACATGTTCAGTCCCAGAACCGGAGGAATCGGTTTCCTTCCCAAGCGGGGCAGCTGCCTCCACAGGGGCTTGGATCGTGGTTTCAAGTAAGATAGTCAGGAGGCCGACAAGGATCAAGCGAAGGTATCGTGAGGGAGGTCTCATAACCAAGTATTACCCGCATGTATCCTACAAGTAAGAGCGGTACCCTAACATGCAAATTTTCCGGAAGGCAAGGTGGGGAGGGCACCTGGCGATTGCTGGCGGAACGGCCTTCCGGGTGCTATGCTGAAACCGCTCACCGTTTCCGTCTGTGCCCAGGGGGTGAGCAGGGGGAGACGATGTTCGGTCAAGTTTTCCATCAACAGCCTCTTCCCGTCTGCCTACTGTCTTATCAATCGTATCAACCCATTGTCTTGTTTCTCGCGCTCGCGGTGTTCATCACCGCTGCCCCCGCGCTCGCTGACATCAGGGTTGTCAATGCGCAGGGTGAGCACCGAATGGGGGATCGCGATACCCGTGAGGATGCCATTCGGATCGCCACTGAGGCGGCCAAGCGAAACGCGCTCGAACAGGTCGCGACCTATCTTGAAAGCGTCACAGTCGTGAGCGATATGGATGTCACGAAAGATGAGATCCGCACCTACACGGCTGGATTGGTGATTGTGCTCAACCAACAGATCTCCACGACATTAGACAGAGATGTCGTGGTCATACAAGCTGATCTTTTGGCACAAATGGATACCGATGAGGTGGCACGAGCGATTGTCGCCCTTCGGGAGAACGAAGACGCTCGTGTGCAGCTGGTTGCGCTGAAACAAGAGAACGAACAGCTGCAGGAAGAACTCAGATCGGTCAATCAGTCCATCGGGAATGCAGCCACGCCGGATCAAGTTCAACAGGCGGCACAAAGGCGGAAGGACATTATCAATCGCGTGCAGTCAAACACGATGGTGTCGCAGGCCTGGACGAATTGGGTCCTTGTTTCGCCGGTCGGCATTCCTCACGGTCTGCTGAATAGTGCCAGCGGTCTCTCTCCAGCCAATCCGCACATCGCCATTGCACAGCAGATCATCGCGAGCCGGCAACCACTGGGCGTGAGACAGCCGCCTGCACCTGGAACGATGCAGCCTCGCATGCCGAGCCATGAGCTCGTGCCACCTCCTGGTGGATCACCGGGGGCTCGACCATTCAATGAGATCATTCATCGGACACCTTCTGCATCGCCTCTAGGGGATCGTCAATCAATGGGCTCACAGGGCCAAGGGTTTGGCGGAGCGAGGCGAGTGCCCCAGGCTCCACCGGGATTGCAGCAACCAGGTCTACCTCCTCGGGGAGCCCCGTCCTTCGGGGCACCAGGCGGAAACCGCTAGGGATGGAAGAGTTGAAGAAGAACGTGGGAATCGTGGCTGTTGCAGTGAGTCTCTGGCTTGGCTTGGGAGGCGTGTTCATCGCGATCTCAGGAGCCGAAGTGAGCTACTCGTCAGATCAGTACTGGATTGGCAATGGCCAGGGCGATCTCACCAAAGGCAAGCTTGTCTGCCAGCGCGTATCGGAGCTCTCAGCGCGGACTGACTTGGCCAAGCAGATCCGGGTGTTGGTGAAGGAACACATGATTGATCGTGTCCGTGAACGGTCAGGGCGTGAGAGTGAGCAGGATATTGAACTGACTCGTGAAGAAATTGTGCAGGAATACCTCCAGGACGTAAAGATCGTCGATCGGCGAATCGATGAAGCGAATAAGATTTGTACAGCGACCGCCGTGATGCCGAAAAGCAAAAACCAGTCGAAGCCTTCAACTGATCAAGAACAAAATCCCACCAACCTTCATTAACTATCTCAGTGCCCTTGCTGGCTGGTTGCAGTCTAGAATCCATATCGGCTATGTAGTTCTTCATGCCGAGTGAGAATAACTTTCAGCATGACGAGCTGTCACGGAAGAGTCCCGGTGAGCGATTGACTGTCGCTGATCTGGCTGAGGTCGTTCCTCCAGACTCGCCAGGCTGGACCGAGGCTATGGCCACATGTGGGGCTCGCCTATCTCAGGCTGGATTCGCGTGCGTCGTCTTTCTCTATGGCTCAATCCACGGCACCGATGTCTTTGGTACGCAGCGGTTGGATGAAGTAGGGGGGCTTAAACGAGGCTATTCACGGGGCGTGTCTGGACTCGATGCCTTGCTTGCTGCCATGCGAGAGGAAAGCAACGGGATTCCGTTGTTGCCCGGTGGATTCAAGCCGCCGCTCCCAGACAATGACGCGACGAAAACGCTTCTAGATGAACAGGTTGGTGACGCAGGTAACTTCACCGAGGCCTATGTTCAAGAGTTCAAGCAGACCATCAATAAGAATCTGACTCAGCCGATCACCTGTGTCAGGCTGCTGTGGTCATCAGAACACCACCATCTGGGCCGGGCACTTGCCGCCGTGTCTCTGCTCGACGAACTGCACAAGCTCTGTAGACGTCAGAACTTGGGAAGAGGACACCGCATTTTGGTACAATCACATGGGCAAGCTGGGCTAGTCCTGGCGCTGGTGTCGAATTTGCTTTGCCCGAGCCCCATCACCGGGCGGCCCAAGCTGCTTAGCATTTTGAGCGATTATGCAGAGCAGACAAACCAGCCAGAGGTCGCTGCCACTGTGAGGCAAATCGAGTCTCTGCTCGCGACGGCGTCACTCCTGAACGGAGTCGCACTTGATATCGTGACCTTTGGCATGCCGGTTCGCTATGGGTGGGATCCGTCCGGCATTGGGAAGCTGCTGCACATTGTGAATCACCGGAACTTGCGGACGGATGGAAAGAGCTGGTTAGCAAAGATGGAGCTACCTCAAATTACGATGGAGATGCCAGTCGCCTGGGGTGGAGACTACATTCAGGAATTAGCGGTTGCAGGCAGCGATGCCATCCCAGCGACCGAATCAGGGAAAGCGGCAAACAAACGAGTCTGGGAGATGGTCGAGCCGTACGATGGATTCGAGCGGTGGCTAGAATGTGCCAGACGAGCTGTTCGCTTTCCCAGCGAAGGGCGCTGTCTCCTCGTCGATTATAAGGACAGCACTGGCTCAACCAACCCCCGCGACCATTATTATGGCCATGCGGTGTACACGCGCCGTCACGCACTGCTATTCAATACGGCACAGATCGTTTGTGCCTTCTGCGAAGGCTAGGCGTCCCCTGCGGGACTGGAAGCCACCACAGGCTCGCTGCCGTTACCGGCAGAGATGTCGTGCGGGTCCGGATTAAAGGCGGCCGGTAGCACCTCTTCAATCCGTTCCGCCAGGATGAAAGTCAGTTCGTCGCGCACTTCCTGCGGAATTTCTTTGAGATCCTTCTCATTGGCCTTCGGCAGAATGATGCGCTTGATCCCCGCACGGTGTGCCGCCAGCACTTTTTCTTTGATGCCGCCCACCGGCAAGACAAGCCCACTCAAGCTGATTTCCCCTGTCATGGCTGTGTCGATTCG
>JAOUHD010000205.1 GCA_029865345.1 Nitrospira sp. | reverse complement strand
TGTTATCTGCCTGCTGGGGAAGATTGCCCAGGTGAGACTTCTTGAAACTACTGATATTCTCTTCTCTCTTCTCTAGCTCACGTTTCATCAATCGCAGTTCTTCTTCGAGAAATTCGCCCGTGCCCTCGATTTCTTTCTCACGCTCGCTGTTATTCTCCTCAATGAATTTGTCTGCGATTCGGGCTGTCACCCGCCTAGCCGTTTGAGGGTCCCGATCTAGAAAGGAGACCACGAAGCCATCAACCAAATTCCCTGAACCTTTTCCTCCAGCCGGGTCGATCATAGCTCGCTCAATCTTCGTCATACTCGCCAACTCACCCCAGCCAGCTAACTCACCTTGTCCATCAGATCCATCCTGGCGCAGACTGAACTCTTTTGCCATCATACCCAAGAAATCTGGGTTAATAATTTGCTTCTGGATAAGAAAAAGCTGCCTCTCGAAATGTTCATCCGCTCTTTCTCCCTTATTGATAACTTGGTCGATCCCCTTGCGTTCTTCCACCACAATCAACGTCTGTGATTGATAGTATTGAGGAGCAATCAGCAGATACCCTACGGCCAAGGTCAAAGAAAAGGCTATCGCACCCGCGATGACCCATTTGTTGCGCGATGCGATGCGGAAATACTCGTGAACTGTGGCCATTCCTGTTTGTTCTACAGAGGCGGCTGACTCAGGATATTGCATACGCACCCTCCGAACTGCTTACACTACGGCATAGCGAGACTTAGATATAGAAAAGTCGCACCAGCAGGATCGCCGACACAGCTCTAGGCTTACAGGGAACTAGCCGACACCGTCGAAGACTCCGGATCCGAAACGCAGGTTTGGAACATCGGAACGATCTCCTTAAGCCGTTCAAGCAACACGCCGGCTGCATCGCCATAGCTTGCCGCCTCTAATCCAGACAGCTTTTCACGAAACTCTTCGAAGTCAAGATGGCTTATCGTCCGAATCTGCAAGATCTTCTCCAAGGATGATCGCACCGCAACCTCTCCTTCACCGACTAATTCCTCATACAGCTTTTCCCCAGGACGTAGTCCGACGAATCGAATTGGAATATCCTTCCCCGGATTGAACCCAGACAGTCGAATGAGACTCCGAGCAATATCAAGAACTTTGATTTGCTCCCCCATGTCCAAAATATAAATGTGGCCTTGTTCGCCAATAGTTGCCGCCTGAAGCACCAACTGAACCGCTTCGGGGATCAGCATGAAGTATCGTCGGATCTCCGGGTGTGTAACAGTGACGGGTCCACCAGCCCTGATTTGCTCCTGAAAGCGTAACAACACACTGCCACTACTGCCAAGAACATTGCCAAATCGTACAAGAAGGAAGCGAGTCCGACTATTCCTCGCAATGTCCTGGATAATAAGTTCAGCTACTCGCTTAGTAGCTCCCATTACGCTCGATGGATTGACCGCTTTATCAGTCGAAATATGAACGAATTGTTCGACTCCGTAGAGACTCGCAGCTTCAGCGGTGACGCGTGTACCAATGCAGTTGTTCTTCACAGCCTCTAGAGGATTCATCTCCACGAGAGGCACATGCTTGTGCGCTGCCGCATGGAACAATATCTGTGGTTTATACTCCTCCAACACCGAACAGAGCCGCTGGGCATCGGTCACATCGCCAATCAGCGGGACAACGGGAAACGCAAGTCTCCGATCATCTAACTCTTTGTGGATGTTGTACAAACTGTTCTCATGGCGTTCATAGAGCAAGAGCACTTTCGGCTCAAACAGGGTAATTTGACGAGCCAATTCCGAACCAATCGATCCGCCGGCACCGGTAATCAGAACACACTTCCCCCTGACCATCTGCCTCGTAGCTTTCTTATCAAGATCAATGGGTGCTCGTGACAAAAGGTCCGGGATCGAAACATTGCGTATCTGACTAACCGTACTTTGGTCTGCGAGGAGTTCCTCTTTGGCGGGCAGTGTCTTGATCGAAATATTATATGGTTCCAATTTGATAACGAGGTCTCGAAGGAACTCAGGAGCCGCATTCGGCTCTGCAACCACAACTACTTCAGGCTTGAGTCTTTCGACAATTTTCGGAAGGTCCTGCACTGTACCCAATACTCTGACACCATGGATGCGTTGATTAAGAAGCCCAACATTATCGTCGACAAATCCGATCGGCTGACAGTTAAATTCCGCTCGAGTTTTCATCTCCCGAACGACTCGTTCTCCTGAGTCTCCGGCACCGACGACCAGAACCTTCCGTTTTTTCTGAAAAATCGGCTTATCACGAAGGACCCTGGAGGGTAATCTCACCCCGGCCAGAAGCCCGATGAGCAGGATAGCATCTATGGCGAATATGGAACGCGGGTAACTAGAGATCCCCATCACCCAATGAACCCAACCATAAAATACGACCGTACTTGCTAAGACCCCCCCTATAATGTTCTGAAGATCCCAAATACTCGTATACTTCCACAAACCTTCGTTCAGGCCAAACAAGGCAAACGCCACTCCTCTAATGGCAACCAATGCGAGTACTGTTTGCTCAAAGGCACGGAGCTCACTTCCGGGAATACTACCATCATATCTCAGGGCAAATGCAAAGTAGTTTGCCAGAATTATTAAGCTCACATCAAGAACGACGATAATTGGCTTCCGCCACCGCACAATAAAAGACGACAGGCTCGTCCAAGGAGAGGCCAAAGGAGGATCGACAGCAGCTTTGAGTTCAGGATGTGTGAAAACCACTGCCGGAATCCTAGCAATATGCAGCAATGTTTGTATGATAATGGCGAGATCGAGCCGTAAAGACATATGCCGGATATAGAATTTTGCCAACCGGAGCTTTTCCGGAAGAACTTTGAGCTGATATTCTTCTTCGGGATTTGAGGAATACGCGAGGATCGACGCCTCATCGATGTATCTCAACGAGGCCAAGTCTGTAATCCCAGGACGAACCGTGAGCACCTCGGAAAACTCAGCACGTAGGCATTCAACATACCGTGGAACTTCCGGCCTTGGGCCGACAAAGCTCATGTCACCGATGAGAACATTCCACAACTGGGGCAATTCATCGAGCTTACATTTCCGTAGAATTCGACCGATTCTCGTTATGCGAGAATCTTGTCCAACTGTAAGAGGCAAGCCGGTACCAGGAGCATCCACAGCCATGGTTCTGAATTTCTGTATGGCGAAGGGACGAAACCCCTGTCCCACTCGAACCTGACGAAAGATCACCGGGCCCTGCGAGTCCAGCTTGATCAACACGGAGATGATTGCCAGTAGCGGCGCCGTGAGAACCAGCCCTAGGGCGGCCATGCAGATATCAAACGTACGTTTCATCACAGTCGGTTCCTCTTGATAAGATCACGAACGGTCTCAATCACACGATTGACCTCGTCCTCCGTCATCTTCGAGTACAACGGCAATGAAACGATTCGTTGGAACGCCGCACTAGCAACAGGGAAATCTTCAGGTCGATAGCCTCCCCTCTCCCGATGATAGGGATGCAAATGGAGGGGAATGAAATGCACACTGCAGCCGACACCGGCTTGCTGCAGTTGACGGATAAATTCATCGCGACCGATCTGCAAACGATCCAGATTCAATTGAATGACATACAGATGCCATGCGTGCTGTACATGAGAAGCGGCTCGAGGGCACGTAATCTCAGGGAGATCTTGGAAACCTTCCTGATACAGAGCGGCATAGTGCTCACGCCCTTTCAAAAAACGTTCACACTTCTTCAGTTGAGCCAAACCAAGCGCCGCAGCAATATCAGTCAGATTGTATTTAAAACCAGGCGAGAGTATTTCGTAATACCACGAGCCTTGCGCAGAGTAGCGATTCCACGCATCCCGACTGAGACCGTGCAAACTCATCATCCGCATGCGAGCAGCCCGCTCAGCGTTATTCGTGGTAACCATTCCACCTTCGCCGGTGGTGATATTCTTCGTCGCGTAGAACGAAAAACACGTGGCGTCTGATATCCCGCCGATCATCTTGCCATGATATCGTGCCGGCAAGGCATGGGCGGCATCTTCGATCACGTGTAAATTATGAACCTGTGCGATCTCGTGAATGGGTTTCAGGTCGCATGGATGCCCGGCAAAATGGACGGGGATGATCGCTTTCGTTTTATCTGTGATGGCCTGTTGGATACGATCCGTGTTTAGATTCAGCGTGTCTGGTAGGCAATCGATAAGAACTGGTCGCGCTTTGAAGTAGGTCACCACCTCAGCCGTTGCGGCAAAAGTCATTGTCGGAACCAGTACTTCATCTCCCTCGCTCACACCAGCCGCTTCAAGGGCAAGATGGAGGGCGGCCGTACAGGAATTAACTGCAACAGCGTGCTCGGCCCCGACCATAGCGGCAAATTCCCGCTCAAATTCTCGCACCTTGGGACCCGTCGTCAACCAACCGGAGCGAAGTACCTCCACCACTTCTGATACTTCTTCTTCGCCAACATCAGATCTATGAAACGGCAAAAATTCTTTCATTCACAGA
>JAOUHD010000061.1 GCA_029865345.1 Nitrospira sp. | reverse complement strand
CTCACAAGGCTCAGATTGAGCAAAGCTTGAACGGTGCGGCCAGAAGTGCCGACAACCTAGTCAAACTCACGACATCACTGAACGAGCAAGTTCCAACTCTGCTCGCAGGTCTCAACAAGAGCGTCGCTGCGTTGGGTACAGCGACAGATGAACTGGCTCGGACCAGCAAGACAATTGGAACCGTTGTCAATGAAGCCAGACCAGAGCTGCAGCAGTTCACGCGGCGGACTTTGCCTGAAGTCGGGCAGTTGGTCACGGAACTTAGACAGCTCACTGGTACGCTAAATCGGGTGGCCAGAGAATTGGAACGAGAGCCGAGTTCGCTCGTGTTTGGACGAAAATCGCCAGCGCGCGGACCAGGAGAATAGTCTCAAGAGGTGTGACGAAGCGTTTCGGCTGTTTTATTTCTGAAAGGCTTACGACCGTGAGAGATTACTGATGAGATATTGGTTGGTCCATGCAGCCTGTGCGCTGCTGGTGATGACTGGGACCGGCTGCCCGTCGCTCCGCAGTGGCTCTGAAGCGGTCCACACCTATCAGCTGAGTCTCGATGGGTCGCACAACGAGGCTCGTCCTGCCGGCGGGAACGGTCCGGTTCTTCTGGTCAGCACTCCGCAAGCCGAGCCCGGATTTGAGACGCCTCGGATGGTGTATGTCAAGCGACCCTATGAGTTGGAGTATTTTGCAGCGAATCAATGGGCCGACACACCGGCACGAATGTTCACACCGCTGCTGGTCCAGGTATTGAGTCAGAGCGGAGCATGGCGCGACGTCGTTCTCTTGCCAAGCTCGGTGACTGGCGACCTCCGACTCGATTCCTATGGGTTTGTCTTACAGCAGGAATTTCTTCAACAGCCTAGCCGCGTCAGGGTGACATCACGAGCACAATTAGTGGATCTCAAACAATCGACTATTATAGGAATGCAGACCTTTGAAGCGATAGAGCTTGCACCGAGCGAGAATGCCTATGGCGGCGTGCTGGCTGCCAATCGAGCGGTCGCGGCGCTGCTCGATCAGATGGCCTCGTGGCTTCGGGAATGTGTTCGGCACTCGCCGGAATGCCGTCGTTAACGGGGTGCTTGCAAGACCAAAGAGAAAGGGAATGTCGTGAAAGGCCCTGGCCTCTCTGTCCTTTGCGTGTTGACGACGGCCTGTTGGCTTGTGGCTTTGACATCCGACCCCGCCGCGGGTGAGCGCAATCTCGCGAGAGGCAAAAAGCTCTATGAGAACTATTGCTTTGCCTGTCACGGTTCGCAGGGAAAAGGGGATGGGGTTGTCCAGTTTGATCCCCCGGTGGCGGATCTGACATCGAGCGACGTGCTCGTGAAGCCGGATTCCCGCCTCTTGAAGAGCATCCATGAGGGACGACCGAACACCGCCATGGATGCCTGGAAATCTAAATTATCAGACGAGGCCATCCGCGAAGTTCTGGCCTATGTTCTGACTTTCCCTCGCTGATTGAGCCGATGAACCAGCATGAAAACCTCCTGGAAAACGGGGATCAGTTTCGGGTTGACGTCGGGGGTCATTACCACGCTTGGGCTGATGGTGGGACTGCACTCGGGAACGCATTCGCGCGCCATCGTGATCGGTGGAATCCTGACGATAGCCATCGCCGATGCCATGTCAGATGCACTCGGTATCCATGTGTCCGAAGAGTCGAAGAACTGCGTCCCAGTGAGCCAGGTCTGGGAAGCCACGCTCGCCACATTCGCTGCGAAATTTGTGGTCTCGGCCACCTTCGTCGTCCCGGTCCTAATCAGTCCGCTCGATCAGGCGATTGTCATCAGCATAGTCTGGGGACTATTCTTACTCACAGTTCTGAGTTTCTTCATCGCACGGGCGCAGACCATTGCGCCCTGGAAGGTGATTGGTGAACATCTCCTCATCGCCCTGTGTGTCGTAGCGATGACGCATGAGGTCGGCGATTGGGTGAACGGCTTTGTGGAAACAGAGTGATGGGATAAAGCGGTCGGGGACGAAACGATGAGAAGACGACACGTAGGGTGGACAGGGATCCTACTCTGGATCGCAGTCGGTGCATTCCTCATGTGTCAGCCACCGACTTGGGGAGCGGACCTTGGCGAGGTTGTTCCGATAAATCGGCCGCACCGTGTCGTCATGCATCTCAACTCCGGTGACGAGAAAGTCCAACGTGGTGCGCTCAACAACATCACGCATCTCTATCAGGAACTTGGGCCGCAGAACCTCACGGTTGAACTGGTCGTGCATGGGGCCGGACTCCCGCTTTTGACGAAGAGAGGTACGACATTCGCTGACGAGCTGACTCACTTGAAACGCACCTACGGTGTGAACTACACGGCCTGTTCCAACACCATGAAGACTATGCAAGTGACGAGGGAGGATTTGATCAGTGAAGTAGGTGATACGGTACCGGCGATGGTCCGGCTCATGGAGCGACAGGAACAAGGTTGGGTGTACATAAAGCCGTAACCGATGGTTATTGATTCAAAACTAGAGCCGTGGAGGAAGAATGGAACAAAAGAGTAAAGTGTATCTGTATCAGACCGCAGTGAAGTGGACGGAACAGCGCAAGGGCGTGATCGCTTGTACGGGGAAGCCTGATGTGCAGGTGGCAACACCGCCGGAGTTCAAGGGACATGACGGCATCTGGTCTCCCGAGGATCTCTTCGTGGCCTCCGCCAATGTCTGTTTGATGACGACGTTTCTCGCAGTGGCGGAACGAGCCGGACTCGCCTTCTCTGCCTATGAGAGCACGGCGGAAGGTCGATTGGAGTTGGTGGAGGGAAAATTTCAATTCACTGCCATCACGATCAGGCCTTCCATCACCTTGAAGTCTGGAGAGGATGCGGGCAAAGCCAAGGAGCTGATTGAAAAAGCTGAGGGAAATTGTCTGATTTCCAACTCGATGAAAGCCACGGTCACCTTGGAGCCGGTCATTCGCTAGCACTGCAGAACTCCTTGCCACTGAGGCTTGTGTTGGTGAGCACGAAGGTGGAGTGGTGAGGTTACAGTCAACGGAGAGCGGTTACTGCTGCTCAAGATCGAACTGTGTAACCGAGTCTAAGCTCTGGGCAGCCACCGCTGCTTCCCATCCCGTTTCACAAGGGAGGAGGCGAACCTGCAACGTATCCGTGAACTGCGCACCCAATCGGGCCCGAACCTCCATATCGACTCCGTCCCCCTCAATGCAGACCTCGCAGTCTGACAGTCCCCGGAGGCCGATACCTTGTGCCTTAAGCAGCGCCTCTTTCGCAACCCAGTAGCGGAAGAATCGCATGGCTCGTTGTTCCTCAGGAGCCTGCATGATCGCCATATGCTCGTCGCGAGTAAAATAGCGCTTGGATAATTTCACAACCTCGATTTCCGAACGAACGCATTCAAGATCCACTCCGACTTCTTGCGCTTGTGAGACTGCGATGAGCGCACGGCCATGGGCATGAGACAAATTAAACGTGATCGACGACCGATCTCGTAGTTCTCTCGTCAGGGAGGGCTTGCCTATTGCACTGCGATCCAAGGAGACCGCATCCGGGGTGACTCCAAGGTACCTGCTCAACACCGCTCTCAGGCCTCCGTGAGCCAGCACATAACGCTGCCGGGTATCTTCCCGAACAAAGCGCGCCGCTCGGTGCCGTTCGGCTTCATCCAACCAGCCGGTGCATCGCTCCAAACACTGCTGCGACCCGTCGAGCTCGATCCCCCACAGGTGAATGGTGTTCGATGCAAGACGGATGTGATTCTGCCGACGTGTATCGGCAAGGCGCTCAAGTGATTGGAACGAGGTCAGCATGTTGCAGTCCCGAATACATACTTCCCGACGTCATGTCGTTACCCCCGTGTCTCCGGGCTTCACATACTCCACAACCTTCCCGTCATCTAATTTAATAACCTGGTTGCCGAGGTGGAAATACCGATCATCGTGAGTAATCACGATAACCGTTTTCCCTCGCGCACGTAGATCCGGAAGCAATGTCTTGTAAAACACTTCTTTGTACTGCGGATCTTGATCCGCTGCCCATTCGTCAAACACGTAGATCGCGCGATCCTCCAGGTAAGCGGTCACAAGTGCCAATCGCTTCCGTTGTCCTTGCGAGAGGTCGAGGGTCGAGAAGGTTCGATTGTGTAGAGTGACTTTGTGATCCAAATGCAGCAATCGCAAGTATTGAGGCGCGAGGCTATGGACCTGAGAATCCGAGTGACCAAGGAGTTTCTTGAAGAGGTAAAAGTCTGAAAATATGACTGAGAATTGTTCGCGGTACCACTCTCGATTGGCATCAGTGATCATCGTACCAGCTAGTTTCACGTCTCCTCGTAGTGGCTGATACAACCCCGAAAGAACTTTTACAAGTGTGGATTTCCCGCTTCCATTCCCTCCGATGATGAACACCAATTCGCCCGGACATAGCTCTAGACTGATGGGACCCAGCGTGAAGGGCGTTTCGGCATCATTATCTTGCCCGTAAGAAAACACGACATCGGTCCATTGCACGATGGGAGAGATCCCAGGCTCGAGACCTACCACTTCTCTCGTCTGGACGTCCTCTGGACAGACATCCAGCGATATGCCCAATCGTTCAATATTTTCCAATGCCACCTGACCTCGTTCGAGAGTTGGTGCCGTACTGATGATACTTGAAATGGGGCCCATCATATAGATCATGGCGACAATGTATCCAGTCAGTGCCTCTGGAGAGATAAGCCCAAAAGATGGAAATAGGAAAATGATGAAACCGATGAGGGCATATAGGGAGACCGCATTCCAGGCTCCAAGCAGCGCTTGTATCCGCGTTGCTTCCAGATTCGTCTTTCTATAGAGTTCCGCCGCTCCTCGCACTTCCTCATCGACAAACTCCTGTCGCCGCGCCCGATGCATCAACAGCTCCTTTAGCCCGTCGGTGAGCGAGCGAAATCGTTGAAATAACTCAGCCCTGGCATCACGGGATGCGGCAATGATGTCGCGGACACTGGTGTGTAACCACTGATGTACTACGACACTCACGACAGCAACTCCGAGCACTGCGAGAAATACGCTCCACGACAACCAAGCAAGGAAGATTCCGCAGCCCAACACAAGTGCGCCATTCATGAGAAAACTAGGGAAACATTGGATCGCCCAGGTAACCCAACTCACGTCATCCGTTAAGGTGACCAGAATATGGTTGGCCCCTCGTTGTTCGGAACGAAGTAACGGAGCCCGCAAGATCTTTGCGCAGAGAGACAAAGAGAGGTCCAGGATTGTGTCTTGTGAAAAGCGGACGAGCAGAACCTGGGATCCAAGCTGTGCCAGAATCTTGCCGGCGACAAGGCCGACAAACCCTAGCAGTACAAGAAGGGAATGGTCAGAGGGATGATGAACCACATAATTGATAAGCGCTAAGACTCCGGCGCTCAATAGCCCAGACAGGGTGCCGAGACAGAGCATGAGCCAGGCCATGGAGCTCGACCGCTGTACGATAAAGCGGAAAAATCGTCCAAAGGGCATCGTCGACGAGCCTCACTGTCACCAAGAAAGGAGAGTGGATGTACACACCTAAATTACGTTGGCTAATGGCGCTGGCTCATTGTGAGTATCTTTGCCAAGGAAGGCCTGGAGATGCTTTGTCACTTCTTCCACATGTGGTGTGACAAGGAGCTGCCCCGAATTGCTGGCTGCAACCTGCACAGTCCTGCTCCCTTCGCCTCCAAAATTTTGCCAGACATGTCTGGTATCTGTTACCGACTGAGCGACATATCGTTTTGATGCCATGATATTGAGAATATGCCCAGGGTATTTGCGAACGTCGTAGCGAGCCACAGCCTGGAGCGTGGCTCGAGTCACTTGTTCGACTTGAAATTCGACAAATAGCTGATCGTTAGCGGCATTGGTTTGCGATAACGACATGAGTCTCTTGCATCTATGCTGGAGAACTGAAACCCAGTCTTTGACCGGCAAACGAGCGAGCCTGGGAATTGTACGCAGTATCCTCCACAGCAGAAACAGAGGCAGCCCAAACCTCATCGGCAACTTATAACGATGTGGGCGATATGTGGATGAATGCCATGTGTCCATTACCACAAGTGTGACGGTCTGTCCCTGCTCGACCAGTTGCTGAGCCATTTCATACGCGATCAGTCCGCCGGTGCAGCTACCAAGGACGGTATACGGCCCGTTCGGGCGAAAGCGACGGATCTGTGCAACATAGTGACTCGCCATCTCCGGCACCGATGTAAACGGCGCCTCTTTTCCGTCCAGTCCTCGTGCCTGTAACCCGTAGGAGGGTTGATTCGGCCCCAGAAGCTTTGCCAGCTGAGCAAAGACCAAGACATTACCCCCAACTCCGGGCACCATGAAAATTGGTACTGCAGCCCCGTTCGGCTGAATGGCGATAAGCGATTGCCATGGCGGCGTCCAGTCTTCTTGCGAAAGCACCGACGCGAACTCGGCAATGGTTGGTGCTTGAAACAGCGTAGCGAGCGGAAGGCGCCTTCCATATACCTTTTCAAGAAGAAAGAAGAGGTGAGCGGCCTTGAGTGAGTGGCCGCCGAGATCAAAGAAGTTGTCGTGGATCCCAATTTTGGGGACTTCCAGTACTTGCCGCCACAAGGCTGTGAGTTGAACTTCTGCCTGATCACGGGGGCCACTGTGAACCAATTCATCTGAGACCGAGGAGACTGCAGATGGTAATGCTTTCCGGTCGACCTTGTTATTGGCCGTCAAGGGCATGGTCTTCAGAAAGACGAAGACGGAGGGGATCATATAATCCGGGATCTCGGACCGAAGAAATAAGCGAAGTTCCTGTTGGCTTGGAGCAGAGCCCTCTTGGCAAACCAGATACGCCACCAACTGCTTTGCACCTTGCCGGTCCTCCCGAGCGATGACTGCTGCCTGACGGACAGCCTGATGACGGCTCAGCGCGGTCTCGATCTCACCCAATTCAATCCGATAGCCTCTGATCTTGACCTGGTGATCCGATCGACCGAGATGTACGATGCGTCCATCTGGGCGATACCGTGCCAAGTCTCCCGTTCGATAGAGTCTGGCGAGGGGCTCTGGAGAAAATGGATGAGGGATGAACCGCTCCGCTGTTAAGTCAGGCTGCCCCCGATAGCCTCGGGCTAACCCATGGCCGCCGATATAGAGCTCACCGGAAACTCCGACTGGAGCCGGCTGCAGGAATTGATCCAAGATGTACACGTCTGTATTGGCGATTGGTCTCCCGATAGTGATCTCCCGATCAGTCCGTTCGATTCGTTCGATCGTAGACCAAATCGTGGTTTCAGTCGGACCATACATGTTCCACAAGGCGCCGCAACGCTCCAGCAGTGACGCGGCAAGATCGGGAGGAAGGGCCTCCCCCCCACAGAGTACCGTCAGTTTGCTACTGCCGCGCCATCCCACATCAACCAGCATGCGCCATGTGGCAGGGGTCGCTTGCATGATCGTTGGGTGAACGTTTTCACAGAGATCACGTAATTGTCGTCCGTCCATCGCGACCGCTCGACTGGCAATTTCGGCACGAGCTCCGGCCAGCAACGGCACATACAATTCCAAGCCGAAAATATCAAAGGAGATTGTTGTCACCGATAGCATGACATCGTGAGCGGTACATCCCGGATCTTGCTGTATCGAACTCAAGAAGTTCACAAGGGCGCGGTGCGGAATTTCCACGCCCTTGGGCTGTCCTGTGGAACCAGACGTATACAGAATATACGCCAGGTCTTGAGGCGTGGCGATTGGGCCTAGATTGTGGTCTGCTTCCTGCGCGATGCGGTCCTCTTCGCGGTCTAGACACAGCAAGCGGCAGACCTTCGCATCAAATCGAGCGGCGAGTGATGCGGAGGTAAGCACGACGGCGAGGGAGGCGTTCTCGGCCATATACCGGAGTCGATCCCGTGGAAACTCAGGGTCGAGAGGGACATAGGCCGCACCGGTTTTCAGGACGGCTAGCAACGCAATGACCATCTCCAAGGATCGATCGAGACTAATACCCACCGTGACACCAGGCTTGGCGCCCAGGGTTCGCAGGTACCCTGCCAGTTGATTGGCTCTAGCATTAAGCTCACCGTACCGCAGTGCCTTCGGTCCCATCGACAACGCAACGGCATCGGGCGTCCGCTTGACCTGAGCTTCAAACAGCTGAGGAAAACATTCGGACTGTGGATACTCTCTTTGCGTGCGGTTCCAATCCTGCAACATCTGTTGCTGCTCGGGCGCCGTCAGTGTCGGGAGTTCGGACAGTTTACGCAGGGGATTTGCCAATGCGCTCTGGAGTAGGAGCTTATACTGTCCGAGCATTCGCTCAGCAGTCTGAGGCTCGAAGAGATTGGTGTTGAACGTCAAATAAGCTCTCCGGGAGAACTCTGTCTCGATCGTCAAACTGAGGTCGAATTGTGCGGCTTGCGTCTCCACCTCGAACGGCACCCAACTCAACCCTTGGACGTTGATCTCCCCTATTGGAGCATTCGGGACATTGAAGAGGACCTGCACCAGGGGGGCAGAGCTCTGGTCACGAGAGGAGTGCATCATCTCGACTAATTTGTCGAACGGGAAGTCCTGATTGGCATAGGCTTCTAATGCTGTTTCACGCACTCGTGCCATCAACTCGATGAACGTCGGATCGCCGGAGAGATCGGTACGGAGCACGAGTGTATTGACAAACGAGCCGATGATCGACTCGACCGCGGATTGAGTTCGGTTGGCGATGGGAGAGCCGACGGCTACATCAGTTTGGCCGGAATAGCGACGCAAGAGAATCTGGAAGCACGCCAACAGGGTCATGAACACCGTCGCATTATGTTCCGCGCTGAATTGTTTCAGGCGGTCAATCAACGACGCGGGCAACTCCAGCATGCGATGTGAGCCGTTAAACGTTTGTACGACGGGCCGTGGATAATCGGTTGGCAACGAAAGCTTTGACAGTCCGGCCAGCTTCTTCTGCCAATAGTCCGATTGTGTGCTCAGCCAGTCGTCGGTCAGACAACGTCGTTGCCACACGGCGTAGTCGGCATACTGAAGAGGGATCGGTTTTGCCGACGGAATGTCTCCTCGGCAAAACGCGTTGTAGAAGAAGGCAAACTCATGGCCGATGACTCCGAATGACCACTGGTCTCCGATGATATGGTGCATCGTGAGCACCAACACATGGTCCTCGGGCTCGATTTCGATCAAGAGGAATCGTGCCAGCGGGCCTTGCTCAAGATCGAACCGCTGGTTTGCTTCCTGCTCCACGAGCTGGGCCGCTTCCTGTTGTCGCTCCTCGCGAGGCCGCTGGGTAAGATCGACTTCGACCCAATGGGGAGGGCGAAAGGGGTGGATCGTTTGGACTGGTCCCTCACCCTTCATCATGAACGTCGTTCGAAATGCCTCATGGCGGTTACAGATGGCATCGACCGTGCTCCGGAGAGCTGATTTGTTGAGCCGTCCCATTTGCCGTGACGCAAACGGCATGTTATACGCCGTGCTCTCAGGAGCCAGCTGATACATCAGCCACATACGTTGCTGAGAATAGGAAAGGGGGAGTGGCTGATCTCTCGGCACCGGAGTGATCGGTGGCATCACAAAAGCCTGCTGGTCCTTCTGGCGCAACCGCGCCACTTCTTCGGCCAATGCCGCAATCGTCGGTCGCTCAAAAAGCGCCGGCAGTGAAACATCAACCTCAAAGAGCTCGCGTATCCGAGAGACGAGCTGAGTCGCCAAGAGCGAATGACCTCCCTGCTCGAAGAAATGGTCGTGGATGCCGGCCTCTGGGACTTGAAGCACGGATTTCCACAGCTCAGCCAGGGACTCTTCGACCTGATTTCTCGGAGCCACCCTGGGAGCCAATTGACCTGTTGTGGTTTCCGGAGCGGGAAGAGCATGTCGATTCACTTTTCCGGTGGCACTGAGCGGCATCGTGTCAAGCCACAGAATGATGGATGGCACCATGTAGTGCGGCAATCGAGCTGTGAGAAAACGCCGAACTTCTTCGAGCCTTTCGTCCAGCGACGACTCGCCGGCGATATAGCCGACCAACCGGTACTGGTCCCGTTTATCCTGCCGAAGCAGCACTGCCGCTTGACGCACGCCGGGGAAGTTACTCAGCACATACTCAATCTCTCCGAGTTCGATCCGATAGCCACGCAGTTTGACCTGCTGGTCCATCCGTCCAAGAAACTCCACATTGCCATCGGCGCGATACCGAGCCAGGTCACCGGTCCTATACAATCTGGTGCCGGGCACGTAGGGATTCGCAAGAAACCGCTCTTGGGTCAATTGCGGCTGGTTGACATAGCCGCGGGCCAGACACTCTCCCGCGATATAAAGTTCTCCCGGCACGCCGATCGGCATCAGTTGCAGACTCGCATCCAGCACATACAGTTGCATGTGGGCGATGGGTTTGCCGATCGGAACGTGGGCTGCAGCTTCTTCCCGAGTCGTTTGATATACGCTACACCAGACCGTGGCTTCCGTCGGTCCATATTCGTTGTACAGCGTGGCATGGGGCAGGAGCTCGTAATGTCGTCGCACGAGTTCAAGGGGCAGGCTTTCTCCGGCCGTAATGCTGATACGAAGCGATTCCAGCTGAGCACTTAACGCCTCGCCCAGCACGGCGTGGTACAAAGAAGGGACCCACACGATGTGTGAGATGCGATGGTGCTCGATGAGCGAAGCAAGCTCCGTTGGGTCGCGATGGGCGGTCTCTGATGGGATGACCAGCTCCCCCCCCTGCAGCAACGTCCAAAATATGCCCGTCACAGACCCATCAAAGGCCAGAGAGAAGGTCAGTAGGAATCGGGATACCGGGTCCGGATAGTACTGAAGTCTGGCATGCAGAGAGGTCACCAGACTGCGGTGTGTCACGGCCACACCCTTGGGCCTCCCTGTCGAACCCGAGGTGTAGATGATATAGGCGAGCTGATCCGGGGAAACCGAAAGAGCGAGGTTCTCCTCCTCCGCTCCGCTTCCTGTGGGTGTAGACAGGGTTTCCACATCACAGATCTGGCCGCCATAGCTCTGTATATGGTTACGGAGATGCGCCTGTGTGACGACGATGGAAACGTGCGAGTCCTCCAGCATGAGCTGGAGGCGGTGACCGGGGAAGGACGGATCCAGGGGAACATAACCGCCCCCTGCTTTGAGAATGCCCAAGAGGCCCACCAGGGCATCTACGGAGCGCTCGACACAGAGCCCCACCGGGAGATCCGCACCGACCCCCAATTTCTGTAGCGCGCGAGCGACTCGATTCGCTCGTCGGTTCAGCTCTTGGTAGCTGATGGACTGGTCTCCGCACGTGACGGCGAGTGCCAGGGGAGTCCGTTCCACCTGTACCTCGATGAGTGTATGGATACTGGAGGTCTGAGTGGACGGTTCGTCCCACGCCAAATGAATATTCCGTCGCTCCTCGGCGGTTAGTAATGACAGTTGATCAAGACGGGCTTCAGGCTTCTTGAGAAATTCCTCAAGCAAGATCTCGAGTTGTCCCAGCATTCGGTCCACCGTCGAATCGTCAAAAATCGTCGAGTCATGGAGAAACGCCAGTTCCAGGCCGTGCGCCTTATTCACGACCATCAACACGAGGTCGAACTCCGATGCCGTCGGCTCCCAAGGGAGATGAGTGACCTCAAGATCCCTGACGGTGAACGTGGACAAGGGATCGTCTTCATACACCATCATTACGTTGAAGAGTGGAGACAGTGACCGCTCACGCTGTAACGACAGCGCCTCGATCACCTCTTCAAACGGGAGTTCTTGGTGGTCATAGGCCTGCACCACTACACGGCGTATCTGCTTCAACAACTCGTGTCCTGTGAGTCCATCCGATACTTCGGACCGCAACGCTACCGTATTGACGCAATACCCCATCAGGTCTTCGAGCTCTCTCCGACGCCTACCGGCCACGATCGATCCAATGACGATATCCGACTCGTGTGTGTAACGATTTAGCCACGTCGCAAAGACGGCATACAGCACCATGAACGTCGTGAGGTTCTGGCGCTGGCAGAAATGATCGAGGGTGGCTGAAAGTCCTGGAGAAAGCGATCGTGACCGCACGCCTCCCTCGAACGTGCGCACCCGAGGCCGCTGACGATCGACCGGTAGTTCAGCGGGCGGCCGGGCGCCGCTCAACTGCCGGATCCAGTAGGCTCGATGGACTTCACGAAGGCCTTGATTGAGCCTGGTTCTCTGCCAATCGGCGTAGTCCGCATACTGAACGGTCAGCGTGGGCAGTAGAGCCTTTCGAACATCACCACCGGCTTCCCATAGAAGGGCCAGCTCCTTCCAGAAGATACGGAGAGACCACCCGTCGGCGACGAGGCGGTGGAATGTCAGCGCCAGGACATGCACATTGTGCTGAAGCGACAGCAGGGTCACTCTGAATAGTGGTCCTTGGCGCAAGTCGAATGGTTGGCTCCTATCCGCTCGTAGGAATTGCTGCACCTGAATGTCTTGTTCCGCAGGGTCGAATGCTTGGAAATCTTGCCGTCCTATTGTGATGATCGCTTCACCGTATACTTCCGCGAATCCCTCCCCTCGCTCTGATCCGAAACGAGTTCGAAGAATCTCGTGGCGACATGCAATTTCCCGCACTGATCGTTCCAATACCTCGGGGTTGACCGATCCACGGATGCGTACGCTCATGGAAATATGATTGATCGCGCTCCCAGGATGAACCTGCTCCAAGAACCAGAGTCGCTGCTGAGAAGGGCTGAGAGGAATTCTGCCCTCCCTTGTGGATGTCGAGCGAAACGGAATGAGCGGAATCCCCGCCCTGTCGCCTTCTGCGTCATCCAGACTCGTGCTCAGTTCATCGATCCGAGTGGCCAGTGCGGACAAGGTCGGACATTCGAACAGCACGCTGAGGGGGAGTTCAACGTGGAAGACGTCGAGCATGCGCGCAACAACCTGTGCGGCAAGGAGCGAATTGCCGCCGAGTGAGAAGAAGTTCTCGTGACGGTGCGGAAGGGGCCCTCCAAGCACCTCTTGCCAGATATCGGCCAGCCTTGTTTCGATGCTGGTTTGTGGACTCTCGCTCGATACCCCGTCGGTATCAGCGTTCCGATCAGACTCCAGCGTACTCGATCCGACGACAGCGAGCTGGCCGGCCTCAAAGGCGGCCTTGCAGGCGCCTCGTTGAATTTTCCCGCTGGAGGTTCGTGGGATTGTACCGGACTTGATCAGCACCACTGTGTGGATTTCGAGTTCGTATTCGTCAGCCAACGCGCGACGTATGTAGCCCACCACCTCCGCCAGGTCGGATTCAGACACCTGCTTCTCGATCTCATGGACCAGCACCACACGTTCTCCGGTCTTGTCCTCAATCGAGAAGGCCGCTCCATATCCTCGTCGCAAGCCGGGGTGCGCTTGCTGGGCCGACCACTCCAGATCGTGGGGATAATAGTTTCGTCCACGCACGATAATCAGATCTTTGAGGCGTCCGGTCAGGAACAGCTCTCCGCTGTGGATAAATCCCAGATCGCCGGTCCGTAAATAGGGCCCCTCACCTGACCCAGCAAGAGCGGCGTTAAATGTGGCATCCGTTTCTTCTGGTTTGCCCCAGTATCCAGCGCCGATCCCGGTTCCGGCCAGCCACACCTCTCCTACCACGCCTGATGGGCACTCAGCGTGAGTCACAGGATTCACAATCCGTACATGCGTCTCTTCGAGAGGCTCCCCGCATCCGACCAATGTCCGCGTTCCCTGTTCTGAGGCGGGAGCCTCTTTGATGATCGAGTCGGCCAATGCGTCGGTCTCAACATGCAAGAAGCTCGGCTCTGCTCCGGCCCGCTTCACCGTCACCAAGAGCGTGGCTTCAGCGAGTCCATACGCCGGGGCAAACGTCGTACGCCGGAAGCCATGTGGACCGAAGATATCGATAAACTGCTCCACTGTCTCCGGACGGATGGGTTCGGCGCCGCAACTGGCGACCAGCCACGTGCTCAAGTCAGCTCGCCACTCCTTCTGTTGCCGCACAGCCCTGAGACAAGCCTCATAGGAAAAATTCGGTCCCCCGCTGTGGGTAATCTCAAATCGAGACACCGCATCGAGCCAACGTAATGGCCGCCGGAGGAACGTGACGGGTGACATCAGATAGGCAGGAATGCCGGCGTAGAACGGGGCGATGATTCCGTGCAGTAATCCATAGTCATGGAAATAGGGCAACCAACAGAGCGACCGGCTGCTATCCGATACGTCTCCGGCCAGACTCAAGGCCCTGCAGTGAGCGAGGACATTTCCCTGGCTGATCATGACACCGCGAGGAGTGGCCGTCGATCCTGACGTATATTGCAGGTAGGCAAGAGGGTTCCTGTGAGGCCGTGGCAACTCAACCGAATCGACTAAAGTGTAGGGTTGATTGGTTGCGACCCACGTGATTGGGCTCGTCTCGTTGGCGATCGCAAGCTCCGAAGACAAAGCCGTGATACTTGAAGTCGTGAGGACCAGCGATACCCGAGCATCCTCGATAATGCTGCGCAGTCTGGGCAGAGCATGTTTCCGCCTGATGGGGTCGGGAGCCGGAGCAGGAACTGGTACAAGCCCGGCACAGACACATGCCCAAAAAGCGCATGCGGCATCGAGTCCCTGAGGGTAGAGCAGAAGGGCTCTGGTTCCCAGTCGAGCCACGTGTGTGAGATGGCGGGCTAGCGAACGTACGGTCCCTTCGAGTTGAGCATAGGTCAGCTGACTCTCAATCTCGAGGTTGTCACGAAGAAGCGCATAGGCAAGTGCCTCTGGCTGTTGGCGGCATCGATGCTCGAAGAGATCAGGGAGGTTGTGGATCGCCCGAGGTGGAAGTTTAGACATGGATGCGAGACACAAGGCTGCCCTTGAATCGCTAAGAATAGCCGCTATCAACTATCTGTCTAGCGACGAGTACAAACGTAGAATGATTGATCATAATTGGGAAGAATTTCTCGTTTTTTAACCGGTTCAGAAATTGACCACCGTGTATTGTGGCGAGCTCTCAT
The DNA here is from genome assembly GCA_029865345.1 of Nitrospira sp. Lineage (GTDB taxonomy): Bacteria > Nitrospirota > Nitrospiria > Nitrospirales > Nitrospiraceae > Nitrospira_D. Next base: position 3,179 of record JAOUHD010000061.1, on the reverse strand, counting down.
GCCTGGACGAGGAACCCTGTCCGCAAACTGATGCACAGGTCACACTCTGTTGTGAAGGCTGTAGCATCTTGCGCCAGTGGGCGAGGAGGTCCTGGGGTATTTGTCGTCAGTTCAGGCCCCTATTCCCCGCACCATCCCAGTAAAACCATCTAAATAATTGATATATAATGATAAACCTCTCTAGGCCCGTTGAGAGACAATGGCACATTGATCGCAAGGTTTGGCCCTCGAAGGGAGTGCAAATGCATATCACACGACGACTGGTAGTCTGGTGCGCAATGTTAGCCGGTCTGTTTGGGCTGGGGTTCAGCAATCTTGGAGTGAAAGAGCTTGCTGTTACGGCAAAGGGCGGTGATCCAGTCAGTGGACGCGAAATCTACGTGAACACATGCATCCGCTGCCACGGAATCGACGGGAAAGGTGCACTCGGAATTAAACTTGTTCCACCTCCGGCGGATCTGACTTCACTCGCCGTTCAGAGTCGGCTCGACGGGACCTTGTTTCGACGAATTCACGGAGGAAAACCCAACACCGCCATGGGTGCGTGGAAACATGCGCTCTCCGATGAGGAAATTTGGGATGTTCTGGCCTATGTGCGCACATTCGGGGTCGAGTCCAGTGGGCAACCATAAAGTTGAATCCAATGGGTGGGAGTTGTCTCATACGAGTGTGTCAGGGAGATACGATCAACTCCATTTTCGATGAGGAGGTAATGCCATGACGTGTAATGTTGGAGGGATTGAGAGACCTATACGAATTGGAGCAGGGCTGCTGGCCATCATGATCGGCATCTTTGCTGGGCTTTCGACTGCAGTAGCGGGAACAGCACTTGCGGTGGGGGCCATACTGCTGCTCACGGGAGCGGTGGGGTATTGTCCGCTGTTTACGTTGTTCGGAATTAGCACCTGCTCTCGGGCGTCCGGTATGAAGAAATGAGGTGAACGCTGTGAGCCGACCGGTCATTGCAGGCGTTGTGTTGGTGAGTATGCTGGTGGGGACGATCGGTTGTGTCCCACCTCCACGAGTGGCAGAGAGTGAGGAGGGGGCTGTTCGTAGGAGCACGGGGTCGCGAGTCGATGCGCTGTTTGTCCCACCGTCACCTGAAACGATTCCAGGTGATCTGAGGGGCGAGCAGATTCGCCTGGGCTACAAGATGATTGTTGACACGCAGGAATATGGGAAACGGTATGTTGGAAACGCGCTCAACTGCACCAATTGTCATTTAGATGCGGGACTCAACCCGAATTCTGCATCCTTCGTCGGTATCGCCACTCTCTACCCACAGTATCGTGAACGAGCCGGCCGACAGATGACGCTGGCCGATCGAATCAACGAGTGTTTCGAACGCAGTATGAACGGAAAACCTCTGCCCCCCGACAGTGTGAAGCTCACGGCCATTGTCGCGTACATCACATGGTTATCACAGAATATGCCGCCTGGCGTTGAGGTCCCATGGCGAGGAATCCCACGCCTCATCTCGACCCATCAGCCTGACCCTCTCAACGGCAAAAAGGTCTATGAGAAAAAGTGTGTCTTCTGCCATGGTTCCGACGGGCAAGGAACCATGGCGGCACCGCCTGTGTGGGGGCCTCGTTCGTACAACATTGGTGCAGGCATGGCGCGGGTGAGTGTGGCCGCCTCATTTATCAAAGCCAACATGCCGCGAGGCTGGGGCTGGACGGTGACGGACGACGAAGCCATCGATGCTGCGGCCTATCTCAATACGCAGCCACGACCGGATTTTCCCGACAAGGTCCACGACTGGCCGAAGGGGGGCAAGCCGGCAGATGTACCCTATTGAGCGGTTGACAGGAGCGAGATGAAGCTTACGGCTACCTTTCACGGAGGAACACGCTACGACATTGTGAGCGGCAAACATCGAGTCATCACCGACCAGTCGGCGGAGGATGGAGGGCAGGATGCCGGAATGGGTCCGGTCGAACTCTTTGTCGGGTCCGTCGCGAGTTGTGTGGCGTACTTCGTCGGGCAATTCTGTGGGCGGCACGGCATTGCTCGAGACGGCTTGACGGTCGATGCAGAATGGACGATGGCCGAAGTTCCACACCGTGTCGGTCGTATCGAGATCGGAATCCATCTACCCCATCGCATCAGCGCAGAACAAAAAGAACGTCTGTTGAAGGTCGCGCATGGCTGCACCGTGCATCAATCCCTCGCGGTTCCTGCCGGCGTGGCGATCGAACTTAATCCCCATCCTCGTGCGGAGAAGCCTTCGTGAAAGGAGCAGCGATGTTGAATGTGAGAATCCGGGTGTTCATTGGAAGCGCTGCGCTCGCGTGGTTAGGACTCATGTCGTCCCCACAATTGTCGTTTGGGAGCGATCACACGCGCGCCAAGGAGCTGATCCAACAGACCTGTGTGCAATGTCACCGGCTGGAAGGTCAGCCGGATTCGCGCTTCAAGCTTCACGCGCCTGACTTGATGTGGGCCGGCAGTAAGTACCAACGGTCGTGGCTCATTCGTTGGTTGACCGGTAAAGAAGCTCCGCTCTATGCGAAGGGATATATGTGGGACCTGACCACCGTTCCGTCCAAGCACCCGATGGTCACGGAGTCGGAGGCGAACGCACTCGCGGATTACTTTGCCGAACACAACAAAGATCCGCGCGTCACCATCGGCGCGTTCGATCTCTCGAAAGTCACCAAGTTCGACGTGAAGTTTGGTGCAGCGGCTTTTAAAGCCCATGCTTGTCTTGGCTGTCACGTGATTGAAGAAAACGGCAAGTTCATCGGAGGTCCGCAGAGCGCATCGCTCGTCACGGCAGGACAGCGGTACAACCAGGACTGGCTCTTCCGATTCGGGCAGAATCCGCAGGACTTCACGCCGCACAGTGGCGAGTTTTTGGCCGATGCGACGGAGCCACAACTCCGCGCGGTGATCGGGTTCCTGATGGTGCAGGGCGTGAAGGACTTCACGTATTACGAGCCCTGGACGAGCCGCGAATTCGAGATGGCCAGCGTGGATCGAGGGAAGGTGGTTTATAAAGAGTATTGTTCGCAGTGTCACGGTGCGACGGGCAAAGGCGACGGACCGGCAGCTTCCGGTCTGGAGCCCAAACCGGCGATACATGCCAACATTCCATTCGAAAAGCTCCCGATCGAATACCTCTACAACGTCATCAATCATGGCGGACCGGCCGTCGGTAAATCGCCGAACATGCC
>JAOUHD010000204.1 GCA_029865345.1 Nitrospira sp. | reverse complement strand
ACGGAGGTCAACACACCCGAACGGACGAGAAACGTCCCAAGGAGGCTCAATGAAAAGGCCATGATGGCCAACAGGACGGTCCATACTTTGAATCCACCCCGTTTATCGGTCACGGCTAATGAATGAACCAAGGCCGTTCCCGCTAGCCACGGCATGAACGAGGCGTTTTCAACCGGATCCCAAAACCACCACCCACCCCATCCGAGTTCGTAGTAGGCCCAGCCGCTTCCCATCGCAATACCGATCGTCAAAAAACACCAGGCAACCGTCGTCCATGGCCGAGACCAACGGGCCCAGGCTGCATCAAGATTACCCCCTAATAAGGCAGCGATGGCAAAAGCGAAGGCGACCGAGAAACCGACATAGCCCATATAGAGCATCGGCGGATGGATCACCATCCCTGGGTCCTGCAAGAGCGGGTTCAAGTCCCGTCCCTCAGCAGCAGCAGGAATCAGCCGCTCAAACGGATTGGACACGCTCAACATGAACAGGAGGAACCCCACGCTCACCAAACCCATGACCCCAAGAATCCGGGAACGCGTGGCTTCCGGAAGATGGGCGGAGAAGAGCGTGACCGCAAACATCCAGATGGTCAGGATGAAGGTCCACAAAAGCAGGGATCCTTCATGCGCTCCCCAGATGGCAGCCAGACGATAGTGAAGGGGCAATTGCGAGTTGGAAGTCGCCGCGACATACAACACGGAAAAATCCTTGTCTGCGAAGGCATAGGCCAGGCAGCCGAATGCAGTGAGGACCAATAGGAATTGGGTGCGCGCCGCCGGCTTCGCCACAGCCATCAGACCCGAGTTCCCGACGGCGGCACCGTAGATGGGGAGAATGCCCTGCACCAGCGCGACGCAGAGCGCGAGAATCAAGGCAAAATGACCGATTTCTGGAATCATAGCGACCCTTTTCTACCATCAGGAACAACGAGAGATTTGCTTTGCTGGGCACCGGAGGCCTTGGCCTTCGCTAGCGCGTCCGCCACTTCTGGGGGCATGTAATTCTCATCGTGTTTTGCGAGGACTTCGCTGGCGACAAACGTGCCGTCGACACCCAATTGCCCTTGCGCAACGGCTCCCTTCCCTTCTTTGAATAGATCGGGGAGAATCCCTTTGTACGTCACCGGCACGCGCTTCGCTGTATCAGTCACGATGAAATGGACGGTCAAACCATCATTCTCACGAACCAGGCTACCGTCTTCAACCATCCCACCGATCCGGAAGCTACGCCCTTGCGGGGCTTCTCCACCGGCAACTTGAGTGGGCGTAAAAAAGAACACAAGATTGCTCTGGAAGGCGTTTAAGATCAGCACGGTCGCCACACCCAAGACAAGCAACCCCAGACCAATAAAGGCAAAACGTTTATGCCGTGGTTTCATCGGTGTCTCCTAACAACTCGGCGCGCTGTTCGGCGCGCGCCGCAGCCCGTCGGCGCCACAAAGCCAGCACTTCCCACCCCATACAGAGCGCCGTGGCGATGAACGAGGTCCACACATACAGCCCGTACCCGCCCATCGCAAAAAATTCCGACGCGCTCCCCCACTGCATCAGCGAACCTCCGCCACTTCCTGACTCACCGCCGGTTTCTCATCCCAGACCGGTAGCGAGTCCCGCTCGACCACGATACATCGCACGCGGGCGAGAACGACGGCAATGCTATAGAGCCAGAACGCGACCGTCATGATGAGCATCGCCATCAACATGGTCGCCGCCATTTTCGACCCCGTCGACATGCTGACTGAGGCGCCTTGATGCAAGGTGTTCCACCATTGTACCGAAAAATAGATGATCGGCACATTGACGACTCCGACCAACGAAAAGACCGCACTTGACCGGTCGGCGCGACGCATGTCATCGATCGACGTCCGCAAGAGCATGACCCCCGCATACTGGAATAAGAGGATAAGCTCCGAGGTCAGTCTGGCATCCCACACCCACCAGGCACCCCATGTCGGTTTCCCCCACATTGCTCCGGTCAGCAACGCCAAGAACGTAAACATGGCTCCAGTAGGCGCAATCGCCTGGGCCATCATAAAAGACAATCGGGCATTGAGTCCCATTCCGACACCGGCCCAGATAGCCATGACCACATAGAGAAACATGGACATCCAGGCAGCTGGAACGTGAACAAAGATGATCCGGTACGATTCCCCCTGCTGAAAATCGGTCGGCGCAACGAAGAACCCCATATAGAGCCCGACCCCCATCAGCGCCACCGCCACAACCGCGAACCAGGGGATCAGTCGACCTGCTAGGGGATAAAAGGCTTGTGGTGCCGAATACTTCGACCAATTCACGTTGATGAGATCCTTCTATTCCAACGCAATACGTATCGCCGCTGCCGTGGCCCAGGGCGCCAGAAAGAGCGAGAGCACCAGACTGGCCCCAAGCAGCGACAGATTTGCTTCGCCACCGACTCCAGCCATACTACCGGTTACGGCGCCAGCCCCAAAGATCAATACTGGAACATAGAGTGGAAGCACCAGGAGGGCAACCAGTAGACCACTCCCCCGCACGCCAAGAACCAACGCGGCGCCGATCGCACCAATCATACTCAACGTCGGCGTCCCAAGCAAGAGCGACAACGCCAATACTCCCAGGGGATCTCCATCCAAGCCGAATTGGAGGCCGAGGAGCGGCGAGAGCAGCACCACAGGTAACCCGGAGATCAGCCAATGCGCGAAAACCTTTCCGGCCACCAGGACCGCCAATGGCTGGGGAACCAAGACCATCTGTTCGAGGGCCCCATCCACATAATCCGCTGTAAACACGCGTGAAAGCGACAATAAACAGGCCAACAAGGCCGCGACCCACAGCACGCCTGGGCCGATCGTTCTCAACACCGCCGGCTCCGGACCGACGCCCAGGGGAAAGAGGCTGGCCACGATGACGAGAAAGAACACCGACATCGCCGCATCTGAACGACGCCGCATCGCAAGCAAGAGATCCCGCTTGATGATGCCACTGACGGCCTCCCACATACTGGAGCGGTTCATCCAGCCAGCCTCAGGTGTTGCAGCCGCTCTGCGGGAAGCGCGACCTCTTGGTGCGTGACCAAGACCGCCAGTCCTCCACGTTGCACATGCGCAAGCAGCCGCTGCGTCACCACACTCGTAGAGGCCGCATCGAGAGACGTGAACGGTTCATCCAACAGCCACAGGGGGCGCGTGGAGAGCCAGAGCCGCGCCAGGGTGACACGGCGCTTCTGGCCTTGTGAGAGCACCTTGGACGGCAAATGATGAATGGGACGCTTCAGTCCGATCGCCTCCAAGGCTTCCTTCGCTCCGTTGTTGGAACAAGGTTCCCCGGCCAGGGACGTGGCACTCATCAGATTTTCCAGGGGAGTCAGATCGTCCTTGATCCCGTTCAGGTGCCCAAGATACGTCAGTTGCCCCGCATAGAGCTCCTTGAGTTGATGGATATCCTGACCATCCCAGAGAACCGAACCTTCCTCCGGGGGCAACAGGCTGGAGAAAATCCGGAGCAGGCTGGTTTTTCCGCTGCCGTTCTCACCCACCACAGCCAACAGGGTTCCCGGCTCAACCTTTACATTGAGATCCGAAAACAGCCGACGCTCGCCTCGACGGCAACTGAGTCCAACAGCTTGCAACATAAGGGCTACTCAACAGGAAAAGGTCGAGAGTAAGGGAACAGAGCGTGGAAAAACAAGGGGCAGGAAGCCCTGCTTGCACTCAGAGCGATCATCCTATTAACCTGTGCCTGTACGGCTAGATTGAGAATCTGCCACAGTGAATACCATATGGCATCTATATCGCGAAGGAGAGCTAAAGCATGAGCCAACTGGTCTGTATCGCATTTAAGGACTTGAGCACGGCCGATCGGGTGCTGAACGAACTTCGGGCCATAGAAACTGACTATGTCCTCGACCTGGAAGACGCGGTCATCGTCGTCCGCGATTTGGATGGGAAAGTCCATCTGAAGCAGTGCGTCGATGTGTTCGGCGGTGCGACCACACATGGTGTGTCGCTCGGCGTGTTGTGGGGAGGGCTGATGGGGTTGCTCTTTATGAATCCCCTGGCTGGTCTGATCGGCAGCCTCGCCGGCGGGGCGGGGGCTGGAGCCGTGACCACCGTAGCCAGTGAGTTTGGGTTGTTGAGCGACTATGGGATTCCGGATAATTTCATCAAGGAATTGGGAAGTACGATCAAGCAAGGCACCTCAGCCATCTTCTTGTTGATTCGCAACATTGACGAAGACAAGGTGCTCGCCAGGATTTCACAACACGAAGGAACGATTCTCAAGACGTCACTCAGTAAGGAGCATGAGGAGAAGCTCCGGGCTGCCCTCGCACACGAACACAAACAAAAGATAGCCAAAGCATAGTGTGCTTCCCAGAACGACGTTCGTCCTTGCGGCAGGCTCGGGACGAACGTCGGGGGCGAAACCTTCCTTCCCTGAACACAACAATGAAGCTCCCCGCAGCAAGCTGCGGGGTATCACAGAACTAAAACATGTGGAGCTGCCGGAGATCATCGCGGGGTTGTCCTTGCCGCTGCACATACCGCTCGACTGTCTGCCAGTTCGCTCGCTC
>JAOUHD010000060.1 GCA_029865345.1 Nitrospira sp. | reverse complement strand
GGGCGGCCCGACACCGGGCAACCCCCAAAAACCACACTCCCGGGCCAGCGAATTTCCAGCGAAGTACCCATGTTGATCCATTCAGAAACCACCTTCTTCGTGTAAACGTGAATTAATCAGACGTTCCTTAGGAGTCGAGAGAGCAAACCGGTGTCAGGTCTTGCAATCTTACCAACCCGGTGCAGGTATGATCTCCGGGCTATTGATGAAGGAATTCCTGGCCTCACTCCCCACAACATCCCTCACAATCCCAGATACACCATGAGATCAGATCGCATACGCACGCTAGTCGTGCGGCAAGTAGGGTAGACCCAGCCCGCAACCAGCTTGACTTACATCAACGTACCCTATACCCAAGATACATTAGGCCTACGTAGATCGTGGCCACCTAGAATGTCCATGGCGGCATCTTCCAATGAGCCAACACCGGACATCCTGTCGTGACCAGGGATGAGACCGAACCGGAACAGATCCATGCCTACTTGAAGTTCCGGGGCATCTGGCTCAAGCGCGAAACACTAATCTATCACTGACAAAACGCACTCACAGCACTCCACCCTACCTGTGTAGGGTATCCCATGGCGCAGTAACCTAGATAGAATCTGCAGCCTTACTCTAGACCGAAGGAAACCGACCACACTTTTCACAAGTTAGCAACAAGCTCTTTCCCAATATCTCGCTACCTACTTATTACTTTGAGTCCGGTGACATCAGTTCGGTGAGGGAACGGGGATTTTCTGTGGCGAGATTCCCAGCAAGAAATGTGTCAGGGATGTCAGATATCATCGGTACAGTGGTCATGAAGTGGAAAGGCTTGAGCCACCCCTATCCCGACGGTCTTCACCACGAACTGAGCAAACTGCACCTGGCGACGGTGGCCTTCCACCGTCGCCGTACCAAGAAGGACTTCGCCTGAACCATGCACTGTTTTTCATGCTGACCTGTGCGTCCCTTGTCTCATCAATTCGTTGGTCATATCAGTCCGTGCAACAAGGAGGACTCATCATGCGCACGTCGACCAGCACAGTGCTCGCTCTCACGGCTTGTCTTGCCACACTCCCCACCTGGTCGGCCCTTGCCGAAGACAACCACAGTAACTCCGCAAGCTCTCTCACAGGCACGTTTCGGTTCAGCATAGTCAAAACCTGTACTGACAGCACAATAGGCTCCACGGCTCACTTCTACATCACCGGGACCATCATCTACGATGGCCACGGCTCTGCCCAGCTCACACAACAAGGTACGCTGGTGCTTCCCGGCCCAACTTCCACGTCATTCGAAGAAACTGCTGAACTCACCTATGCCGTGAAACCGAATGGAAGTTTCAGCCAAGAGGGCACCTTCCGTGCAGTTGATCGGTCCTACACCCTGACGGGTGTTAAAATGAATGGGCACATCGATCCTTACGGTTCCGTTTTAATCTTCAGCGCCGCCATCCCTCCAGAGAAAGAAACGGTCACCATGCCAGGAAGAGGTTCGTCTGAATATCTCTGTGGTGCCTCTGGAACGGCAGTCCGGATACGCTAGTCATCGAATGGGATTTGACGCGCGACGAGCAAGTGCGTGAATACTGTGAAGCAGGTAAGAATATGGATTGAGTGAAGTTCAAGCGGCAATGCGCGAGCCATTTCGCGGTGTCTGCCAAGCCTTGAACTCGGCGAGTGGTGAAGAGTCGTATCAGGAAACGTTTCATGGCGAAGTGGCGGGGTCTGGTAGACTTGCTGTAGAATATCTCTGAGCCAAGTCATCCTTCTCTCGGAGGCATCGCATGATGCAGAAGAGCCAAGAGCAGAGCTACCGGGCACGGGCGCTGAAATTATTCCCCTGGGTCTGTGCCCATTGTGGACGAGAGTTTGATGGGAAGAAGCTGAACCAACTCACGGTCCATCACAAGGACCACAACCATCACAACAATCCCCCTGACGGCAGCAACTGGGAGTTGCTCTGCCTCTACTGTCACGACAATGAGCATCAGCGCGACCAGGTCGGTAGCGGACCGAATGAATCTCTGTCGAGCCGTGAGCCAGATCGACCCTTCACCCCTTTCGCCAATCTGCTCAAGCGCAACACCGCAGCCTGATCGAAGCCGGCCTGAAGAACTCAGGGGTCAGGACCGACTGCACCAAAACAAGTGTGCGGGCCTGTGATGTGTGAAACGAACGCGCGCGTGTTCTTAGATGCTCTCCTGCCTCCCACTGGCCCTCGTGTTGATCATCGATTCCGCTCCGATCTTGCCGCCGCGTCCACGGAGCCCACTTGTGGAATTCAGCCGCAATCGGTACTCTGCATTCACTCAGGTCCAGCTCAGCTATGAACCAGCCGCATGCCATACCCCATCCTCGCGATCCCTTGCACGGGGTCACATTGGAAACCATTGTCACGACTTTGGTCGCACGACACGGATGGGCAACATTGGGTGCCCGCGTACCCATCCGTTGTTTCCGCCATCATCCCACACTCCAGTCGAGCCTGACGTTCCTGCGTAAGACGCCGTGGGCGCGCAAGCGAGTTGAACAGATGTTTGTGGCGGAACTCCCCTAGCGCCCACCCTGGCACGATGGCTTCCAACGCAACCATCTATAAAGCTCTGCTGCAGATCGCCGATATGGATCGCCAGCACTTCCAGGATCATGCACTCACACTTGCGCGCCATCCATCTGAGACGGAAGAACGCATGATGGTACGAGTGCTCGCCTTCGCACTGCACGCAGACGAGGCCTTGTCATTCGGCCGAGGGGTGGGCACCGAAGATGAACCGGCTCTGTGGCAGCGAGACTTCACGGGGGCAATCGACCGCTGGATCGAGATCGGCCAGCCCGACGAGAAGACCTTGCGTCAGGCCTGTGGCCGCTCCAAACAGGTCATTGTCTATGCCTATGGAGCCCGCAGCGCCGAAGTCTGGTGGGCAAACCAAGGCCCGTTGCTCGACCGGCTGAAGAACCTCACGGTAACGCTGCTCCCCATGGAAAGCGTTCGTGCCCTGGCTGCGATGACAAAACCTACCATGCAGTTAGAATGGAAAATCCAGGACGGGCATATCTGGATTGCAGGTGGTGCGCAAACCCTCCACCTTGAATTACAGCGATTGAAGGGCTAACACCACGAGCGACTCCGTGCTGGAGCCAAACCAGAGACGAGCATCTGTCCCATTGCTCCGGCGTGCGAAGAACATCGCAAGCCTGTAGGCCGGCTACCTCGCTTGACGGACCAGTTGTCAACCGCGTAGCATACACCTACGACGTTTCAGCAGGCCGATTGTCTTATCCCTCGCTTATTCGGCCTATTCTCAACGGGATTGATCCCAGGGGTCTCCCCGTCGGACACTCCGTCTATCACCAGACGCCGCCAACACACAAGAGGAGTCGCCGATGACTACCAACAGACCGATCACCGACCGTATCATGGCTATGCTCAAAGACTCGCCGGAGTGTGACTTTGACCGCTTCGTGACTCAATGTCCCGATCTCACCTGGAACGACCTCTTTCAGGAAGTGGGTCGGTTGAGCCGGGCTGGGCAGGTGACTATCACAAGAGGGGTCGGCGTATTCATGGTAAAATTGGCGCCGGTGAAATAGCCGCGACTGACAGCGTAAGCTCCAGGAGCGTTGCGACACCTACAAAATGACCGCCCCTTGTGCACCTGGCACACTTCCTTGGCGCCTAACCAGTTACCGTGCCCAGTTTCTTTCCCCTAATGCCAACGGAGGTCTTCATCCAGATCTCTAGTGGTACACGTCACCCTTGAGTTCACGGAGAAAATATCAGACTCCCATTCCCGTGCCGTGTCTGGCTTAGTCAACCCAAATCAGATTCAACGCCATCGTTTCTGCGACTTTGCGTTGCCGAACATCAGCGGTAATGAAGGGAACGATCAAACCAGAGGCGGCTTGAAATGTGAGGGCCGAGGCCAGGTGCAGGGCATCGAGCGTCCTCAATCCAGTTCTTTGGGCCAGTTCCTCGGCTTGGTACAGGACGACTTCACTGACTTCCACAAGTTCCCAATAGCTGCGGTCTTTGCGGAGTCTCGACCTGATCGCAAGACAATCACGCTGGGTGAGTTCACCAAGAGTGCATCGCCGGTTCACGAGGGACAAGACCTCGACCGGGGCGACTGCCGAGGAAAGGAAACGATACTGCTTCAAAAGACGCCGTGCAGTGGCAGAACCTTGTTCCTTCACATATCGTTTCACCAGCACGCTGGCATCAAAATATGCCCAGCGCGTCTGCCTCACTGCTTGTCTTGCTCTTGTCGAATCGTTGTAGACAGACGGCGTCCTCGAACCGGTCTGGGCTTCCATACCGGAAGACCAGCACGTTTCACTGCGGGCCGCAGAAAGCCCGCGGCTTCCAATCGTTGAATAGCCGCCTTCGTCTTGTCGCCGCTCCGAATCAACTTCAGCACCGCAAGAGGCTGCCCTCGCTCCGTCAACAACACCTCCCGCCCTCCCCTTACAGCTTTCACTAATCGAGAGAATTGCTGATTCGCCTCACGTAATCCAATTTGCATACATTTTCACCATAATGTAGTGATGTCACTACTATAATTGCATCATGACGTATCTGTCAACGGAGGTCAGATCCAGGCAGTTGACTGGATTACGTTCTCGGATTGGAATCAGAGCTTGACGCCTAGTGCTCAGGAGCTATTTGGAATAATTGGATCAATAGGTGTCCAGCAGACTGACTTCTTTGTTGCCTCAACCCCTAGCTCCGCTCCGTCTGGCTGATGACAGAGCCACACCTCAACAAGAAGGGGACCTGTGGCAGTAAAAGCGCGACTCTCAGACGATGTCCGGAGGGAAGAAAATGAGATGAGTGGATAGAAAACTACCGGCCCGGCTGCAGATGGACGATCGTCCCGTTTTCGCCGCTTGCCCACCCATGCATGGCATCTGGAAAACTGAGGCCGAAGAGCGAGGACGAGGCGATCGATTTCCCCTCACTCCAGGTGAGACCTGCATCGGTCGTCCGATAGAGCATCCCACGCTCGCCGACGATCCAGCCTTCTTGCGGGCTGGTGAAACGCACCTTCAGCAAATCCGTGAGGCGCGTACAGGTCGTTCCGCAGGGTAAGGTCAGATCAACCCATTTGGCTCCACGGTCCGTCGTCTGAAATAGAGCCCCCGCATTACCGACCGCCCAGCCGGTCGTGGAATCAGTGAAAAAGACATCGAACAAGGTCACCGCGTGCTGCGTTTCTTGCGAAGTCCAGGTGACGCCCCCATCGTCCGTCGAAAGGACAGTACCCAAGGCTCCGACAACCGTGCCTTGCTGATCATTGAGGAAGTGCGCCGCATAGAGCGTTGCCGTCGTGCCGCTCGCCTGTTCCGCCCAATGCTGGCCGCCATCCGCAGTATGAAAGATCGTGCCGCCTCCCCCGACCACCCATCCGATACGTGGAGACGTGAAGTAGACTCCGTACAGTGCCTGCTGAGTATCCAGGTGTTGAGAAAGCCAGGACTCTCCCCCATTCGTCGTGTGGCTCAGAAATCCCCCAGCCCCCGTCACCCATCCTGTCAGGGAGTCGGCAAAAAATACACACGTTAATAAGGCAGACGTTCCACTCACCGCCCGCTTCCATTTCTTCCCGCCATCGGCGGTTTTCAGGATGGTGCCTCCAGTTCCTACCACCCACCCATTCTGGGGTGTACGGAACTGAATACTCATCAAGGTTGATTTGGTGTTACTCGCCTGGGTGGTGACGAAATTGTTGGAATCTGTGCTCCCGGCTGATTGAGGAAGCAGAACAATCATACCGAGCAGGAGAAAGAGTGGCGCGACACTGTTCCGACCATGAACACGACCGAGAGGGAACCACACCAGCATTATTGATTGGTACTCGCGTCAGGCCTGTTGTTATTCCAGTAGCCTGTATCAGGAAGCCCTGTTGCTTCGATAGTGAACGGTCCGGCCTCAAGCGTGATCCACTTCTTCGGCGAACAACACGTTCCATCAAGAAGCAGATCCCATGATCCTCGACGCACGACCAGCGGGCCGGTCGCCAGATTATCATAAAACTCACCCTTCTTCCCGATCCCGTAGAGATTACGGTGCGGGACCTTCACGACGATCTCCTCATCGGTCCATGATTGAACCAGCGCGGCGGCGCCGTTAAACAACACTTCCGTCCGCGACACATTTGAGATAACATTTTGACTTTCGCCAGGTTCGTTGATTTCGACATCAGCTCGACGCTTGTAGGCTTTCTGATTCAATCCCAAATCAGCATGTTCAGCGGTTTTGAGAAACGTTCCGAACCCCCGGCCTTTAATGGTCACCGTGGCATCCAGTCCGGCGGCCTGAGGAGCATACGACTCAATAACCGGCGTCACGAGCGTGAAGTCCCCGGCCTCGATGGCGAGGGTACCCCGCTCGGCACAACAGAGCCCGCCGATGTTCGGCGTGTTGGCACTCCGATGAATAATGACCTTGCCGCTTTTCGCGCTGAACGGTACCCACACATCGATCCGGTCGTCGTTCCAGCGATAGATCACCGCTGACACCCCGCCGATTTCGACGCGATTCTCACCAGTATTGAAATCCATGAAGTTGTAGGGCGTCGCCCCGCCCTCTGAGTAAAACCCAAAGTGCTCACCGTTAATACGCAACAAGGTCCCAATGGGCGCGCTGGCAGGACTCATGGAAATGACGCGAGGAACGTGAACCGTAAACGGTGCGAGCACCCGTTCCCGTCCTTGATATTTCAGCACAAGCGGACCCGACTCTGCATCGAGCGGGACATGGAAGACAATGATGTCGTCTTTCCATTGATCGATGGTCACCGGCCGTCCCCCGATCAGGATCGCATCATCCATCAGCTCTTTGGTATTCCCAAACCCCTGGCCAAACAAGACCACTTTCGTACCAACCGGTCCACTGACCGGGTCCACTCGAATGGACGGAATCAGGGTCAGCGGAACGGCATTGCTCACGGCATACTCGACCGGAGCACAACATGATCCGTCCGGAAGCGGATCAGAAGAGGCCAGTCGGACCACGACATCCCCGCTCACCGCGTTCGTCGGAATTTCAAGCTCGATCTTGTCGTCTCTCCACCGCTTGGGACGCACCACCACCCCGCCAACCAGCACATCATTGACACCGAACATGGTATTCGGATCGCGCGCGCCAGCCGAGAGACCAAAATGATGACCGGTGATCTGAAGAGTCATCCCCCGTTCCGCTTCCGTCGGCGTGATGGTCTCGATCCGTGGCATCTCGATATTCACAAATCCGGCGAGCAATTTCTTCTTTCCGATCAGCACCTCGACAAACCCGCTGGTCGCCTTGAAGGGAACCTTGACCTCGATCACTTCCCGGTCCCATCGCTGGACCAACGCCGATACCCCATTCACAGTGACCCTATTGAATTGGGTCGACTTGAACGTGCCAAATCCTTTTCCGCTTAGCACCAATGTCGCGCCAGGCGTGACAGACCGAGTGGACAGCTCAATACCCGTCTTCCCGGCATGCGAGAGAGAGATCGTTCCCCCAACAGGGATGACACACGAGAGAAAGAGTACCGTGATGACAACTCTATTCATGGATCGCCTATTGGGAAGGAGGTAGACAAGCTTGGGACCACATCAAAGGCATAACCGACTTTAACAAGCGTTTTTTTTAAGAGTCAAGTGTGCGAGGCGGGGTGCTGGGCAGTGGAATCTGTCGTCGTGGAGAACGCATCGACGGCCTGGCCTCGCTGGTCTTTGACATAGACGCTGCCTTTCAAGGCCTTGGCTCGTTTCTTCAGTTCTGAGGCAATTTTGCTCACGTCGCCGGGATGGGCAATGTGGGACTGTTCATTGGTGACGACGGCAATTGAAAGACTCATGATCGGAAACTGTTCTTTATTCCCCCGACGATCTACAGAATCGATGTAGCCCTTGAGGCGGTCTTCACGGTCGTAGAAATCAGGAATCACGAGATCAAATCGTTTGATGACGGTTTGGCAGATCGCATCGATGGTCTGCGGCCGGCTCATGAAAACAAAGTCGTCTCCCCCGACATGGCCGACAAACCCTTCCGGGCCGGCCAGTTCTCCCACCACCGTCGTGAGGATGCGACAAGCCACGATGAGCACTTCGTCTCCACGTCCATAGCCGTAACGATCGTTGAAAGACTTGAAATTGTCGATATCGACGTAGGCGAGCGCAAAGGGCTGTTTGCTCTGAATCCTGGAGGTGGTTTCAAACAGGATGGTGGTATTACCCGGGAGGCGGGTGAGAGGATTCGCGTCGAGCGAACGGGTCAGACGACTGAGACAGAGGCGCATGCGATGCACGACGTCTTCCACACGATAGGGGATCGTGATGAAATCGTCCACTCCCAATGCACTCCAGTCAATATCGTTGAGTCGGCAGTCCCGGACGAAGACGATGAGAGGCAGGCGCCCCAGGAACGCATCGAGCTTGAGATTTCGTGTGAGTGTTTCCACGGAATGGCCCCCGGTTCCTTCGGCAGCCAGAATGAGACAAGGTGGATCGTGGACAAGTTCATGCAGCGCGAGATCGGGTAGATTGCCTTCCACGACCTGGAAACCGGCCTTCTCCAATGCGGCGGTCATAGTTAGGGCAGGAGTGAGCTCGTGGTGGAGGAGCAGAATTCTCCGGCCTGCCGTGGAGGGGTTCATAGATAGTCGTCAATGGTCGAGAACTCGTTTGCTGCCTTGTCGATGCATTCCGCCAGCTGCGGCTCATCGAGTCCGACCATATCCCAGGCGGCCCTCGACAGAGGTGGAATCAGATCATCTCCCGGGTTTCCACAAGCCAGCCCTTTGACCAGGATATCGGCCACATGGACGATAGCCGTGTGCAGCATGGCTTCCTTAGCGAGGGTCGGATCATGGTGGAAGAGGATCGGCTCGCGAAGCGAGACCGGCAAATGCCAAGCATTCGCTAGGCAGCCCCCGATATCCGCATGAGAGAGGCCCGTGAGCTCCTGCTCCACTTCAAAGAGTGAACGGTCGGCTCTGGTTTTCAAAGCGTCTTTGATGCTATCCCCCACATCAGGCCATTTAACGTAGAGCACGACTTTCCCAATGTCATGGAGCAAGCCTGAGACAAAAAGTTCTTCAGGATTCTTGATCTCCAGCCTGGTTGCCAGGAGATTGGCGGTAATGGCCACGCCCAGGGAATGTCGCCACAACTGATCCATGCCGGCCTCTTTCATGATGCTAAGAGCCGAGGCACAGAGCGTCAGCCCCTTGACCACATTAAACCCCAACACGATCACGGCGTGGGTGACCGAGCTGATGCGGGAGGGAAACCCGTAAAACGGTGAGTTGGCGAGTCTCAGAACTTTGGCCGCGAGCACCTGATCCTTTTCGATAATGGAGCCGATCTCCTCAGTCGAGACAGTTGGACGACCGATCATGGCGGCAAGCCGTTGCACGACATGAGGAAGTGTGGGAAGGTCCCCGAGCTTCTCAATCCTATTGCGCAGGTCTGTTGGATTGAAGGTGGTCATGTTGCCTGAGGCCCCTCGGTCACGGATGCCATGCCATGGGTGGCACGCAAATGCGTGCGGAGAGTCCGGAGAATCAGCTGCTGAATGGGATCTTGAACGACCTGCCGAAACCGATGCTCAAGTTCGGCTTCCAATTCCGCCAGGGTCTTTCCACCGGAATCTAGGGCATCGCCCTCCACATAGACCGACGTCAACTCCATCTGTCGAAGCCGTTCGATCATAGCGGCATCCAAGATCGTTCCAGCCGCCACAATGGGGAGTCCATTGGCATTCACCACCGGTTTTGCCAAAACCATGTCCGGCAACAGCTCATGGGGTACCACTCGCCTCATGAATCTTGGTCTCCTGACATTCTGTTCACTCCTCAAGCGGTTGTGTGTCGTTTGACGGAACGAATGGGGCAGAAGCATCTGCCGACCGTCATATTCTTATCGGACTCACGGCATTATTTCTAAAGGGTTTCTTCGATTGAGGTGATCCGTTGCCAGAAGGGGGAGCAGCGAGATTTGCACTGGTGCAACGAGGGAATAGATAAAAATGAGCGTGCCCATAAAACCGACTATCACGCGCGGGCGGAGCCGACAGCAGGACTACTTGGCGAGTTCCACGATCAATTCGATTTCGACGGGAGCCTGGCGGGGAAGTTCAGCGGCACCGACGGCAACACGAGCATGTCGGCCTGCGTCTCCGAATAGCGACACGAGCAAGTCTGATGCGCCGTTAAGCACTTGCGGTTGATCCGTAAACCCAGGTGCAGATGCGATATGGCCGACCATTTTGACGATCCGCTTCACGCGATCGAGAGAACCGGCTTCCTGTCGAATGATACTTAATCCATTCAGCACGGCCACTCGTGCGGCTTCCATCCCCTGATCGATAGACAGATTCTGCCCAAGCTTGCCGGTCATAATGAGCTGCCCATCGCGCGAGGGTAACACACCGGAGAGAAACAATAGGTCACCCGTCCTGACGACCGGCACATAGTTAGCAACGGGCTTTGGAGGAGCCGGCAATTCAAGACCCAGCTGTATTAACTTCTGTTCATATGACATCGCTCGCCCACCCCCTGCTCCTCACCCATTGTTATTACCCTAGTCTGAGCGCATCCAAGAAACTCTCACCAACCGGCAATCGTTCGGCTTGAAGTGCCTCCACAATGGTCTGCCCCACATCGGCGGCGGTTGATCGACTTCCCAAATCGACGCCTTGGGCCAACTTGGGGCCGGTCACGAAGACCGGCACATATTCTCGAGTGGAGGTCCGTCCCGGCAATGAGAAATCTCGTCCATGATCACCCGTTACGATCACCATATCGCCGAGGCGCAACTTCTCGAACAAATCTGGAAGGCGGCGATCACATTCGTGCAGGGCGGTGGCCGACTGTCCAGCATCTTCCGACAGTAGATCCAGACTGGCACAGATGAGACCGCGAGGCATCTTATTCAACATGCCGATCACTTCATCCACCGCCACCATCGCCGAGGCTACCGGGAAGGCCTTGGTAAACCCGCGCCCACTGAAGAGGTCATAGATCTTTCCGACTCCCATCGCGATCTGGCCGGAGCGATTCAAGACATCCAACATCGTCACACCCGGTGGTTCGCTCACATAGTCCTTTCGTCCGACTTGAGGCCGAAGCAAATCATGCCCACCGATGACCGGCTGCCCGACGACACGAATGAGCATCCCCGCATCCTTCACCGCTTTCCGAATCTCGCGACATCGCTGTTGGAATTCCACCGGTGCCATGAGTGATTCATGCATGGCAACAAAACACGTATTCCCTCCGTCCGTCCACAGAATAGGCGCTCCGGTCGCCATATGCTCCATACTATGTCGGCGGAGCATCACCCCCATGGGCGAGAGACCTCGGCCGATCGACTTTCTGCCTAAGAGCTGTTCCACGACATCAACGATCTTGGTGGGGACGCCAGAGCTGCAGACCTTCGCGGCTTCTTTCTGAATCACCCCACTGACTTCCCAGTAACCGACAACCGAATCTTTACCCGGCGAGGCAAATCCCAGTCGGCCAAAAGATCCGTTCGGCTGGACCATGGTCCGTACGCCCTTGATCGGAGCAATCTGCCCTAGACCCAGCATCTCCAAATTGGGCACACTTAGGCCATCGACCGTCTCAGCGAGATGCATGAGGGTATTCGCATCAGCATCGCCATAGTCGGCCGCATCGGGTAACGCTCCGATTCCCAACCCATCGATGACGAGAAGAATGACTCGTTTGATCATCCGTGCACTATACTCAATTCACCGTAGGCCTGACATAGAGACGTATGGGACCGACAGCCGGGCCCAGAAGGACCTAGACAAGAGATATCCTATTGTTAGGCTGGACAATCCCCCCGGGAGCAGAGGAATCCACCGCCTATCTTTCATGGTGCTATGTGCGTTTGTGGACTGCCGTCCGCCACTCGTCGAGGATTTTGAGACTGGCACTGGTTCCGATTCTATCAGCTCCGGCCTCGAGCATCGCCAGCGTGGTCTTCCAATCACGAATGCCACCCGACGCCTTCACCTTCACCCGTCCTGCGACCGCCTCCTTCAGAAGTCGGACATCGTCGACCGTAGCACCGGCGGCACCAAATCCGGTCGAGGTCTTCACATAATCCGCTCCGGCTTCGATGACTAAATGACACGCCGTCCGTTTCTCCTGCTGCGTCAAATAGCACGTTTCGAGAATGACTTTGTGCTCGACGTTCGGGGTCGCCTTCACGACTTCTGCAATATCCGTCCGCACATAGTCGTGATCGCCTGATTTCAGTCGGCTAACGTTCAGGACCATGTCCAAAACCTGCGCGCCGTGAGCCACTGCGTCAACCGCTTCAGCCACTTTGGTCTTGGTTCTGTGACCCCCTAATGGAAAGCCGATGGGGATGCCGACACGGATGCTGGTGCTAGCCACCGTCGCCACGGCCTCATCGACGTAGCAGGGTGGGACAAAAATCACGGTGAACCCGTTCGCTTTCGCCTCTTCGCACAACCGAAGCACCTCGACTTTCGTCGCGTCCGGCCTCAAGACTGTATGGTCGATCAGCGTAGAGAGATTCCATCCTGACATCGTTTACGAAACTCCTTCTTCGTGGTGTATCAGACTACCATCGGGGGACATCAAGGTCTGCGAACGATTGCCTCGTTGGAACGGGCGCTTCTGATACTTTTCCACCGCTCTGTTATGTTCCACGAGTGTCGCGGAAAATTGATGCGTTCCGTCATTCTTTGAAACGAAATAGAGATACGTGGAAGGCACGGGATACAGGGCGGCACGGATCGACTGTGCCCCAGGATTGGCAATCGGCCCGGGCGGCAAACCGGCCCACCGATACGTATTATACGGACTGGGGTGGGACAAATCTTTTCTGTGAAGGTTTCCATCGAAATTCGGCAAGCCGTAGATGACGGTTGGATCGCTCTGCAGCGGAATGCGTTTCTTCAGCCGGTTATGAAAAACGGACGAGATGTGTGGGCGTTCTTCTCCCGCACCGGTTTCTTTTTCGATCACTGACGCCAAGGTCAACACTTCATGGACCGTCAAGTGAATGTCTTTGGCCCGCGCCTGCCATTCTTGGGTCATCACCTGGCCAAGCTGGTCAACCATGACTCGCATGACTTCTTTGGCGGTTGTCGGACGAGTCAATCGATACGTATCGGGATAGAGATACCCTTCCACCGTTTCAGCTGAGATCCCAAGAGTCTTCAGAAAGGACTTGTCAGTGGCCAATCTGACGAACTCCGCACGATCCGTAATCCGGCGCTCAGCGAGCACATCCGCGACTTGATTGAACGTATAACCCTCGGGAATCGTGACGGGATGAAGGACCACTCGGCCAAGTACCAGCTTCGAAAGAATGTCCGCCGGAGCCATGGCCGCATTGAGCTCATATTCTCCGGGATGAATTTTTCGGTCGGCTTCCTGGGCCTTCCCCAGCAGCAGAAAGGCGGAACGGCTCCTGATCAGCTGCTCCCGCTCGAGCAACGCCGCAGCTTGTTGAAACGTCGCGCCTTCGGGAATGACCACAACTTTCTGTGGAGCGCGATCCGAATCGGACACGACCGGCGCCTCAGCCCATCGAATCATCTGGTACCCGGCCAATCCGGCGAGTACGCCGATCACGAGGACCACGATGAGGATGAGACGAAGCGTCATAGGCTGAACTGTCTTGGAGAGACTCCCCCCACTCTTCTAGTATCTCCTCCGAAGAGGTATGACCGTCGTGAGTCCTCGCTGGAGTTTGAGACTCAAGGTAACTCTGCAGCAAAATCGCGGCGGCCACACGATCGATCACTCCTTTGCGCTTCCTGCGACTGACATCGGCGGCAATCAAGAGGTCCTCCGCTGACCTCGTCGTCATCCGTTCGTCCCACGTCACGATCGAAACCGAAAGGGCCTCTCCTAAATGGGCGATGAACTCGTGAACCGCTTGCACCGCCGGCCCTTCTTCACCATTGAGCCGCAACGGCAGCCCAATCAAGACTTCCTTGACCTCATGTTCCTGCACCAACTGTTCGATGTGGGCGAGATCGCGCACGAGCGTCCGACGCTCAATCGTCTCTAATGGCTGTGCCGTCCAGCCTAATTCGTCACTGAGCGCGACGCCGATTCGTTTGGTACCGTAATCGAGCGCAAGAATTCGGCTAGGCATGATTCTACCGCTGGAGAGTGGTTTCAACCAGGCTAAAAACCTTTTCCAACGCCGCGTCGAGCTTGGCCGGATCCTTTCCCCCGGCCTGAGCCATTTCTGGCCGGCCGCCTCCGGTTCCACCCACCTCAGTGGCCATAGCCTTGATGAGCTCACCAGCTTTGATCGTCCCAATCAAGTCTTTCGTCACCACAACCAGCAACGAGACCTTGTCGCCGCCGGTCGCTGCGCCAAGTGCGATGACACCGCTTTTCATCTTGTCCCGGAGCTGATCCGCCAACGCGCGCATACCGTTCCCATCCAGGCCATCCGTCCGCTGCACGTGCACCGCCACCCCGGCAACTGTCCTGGCAGTCGAGGCGATCGCGGCGCCGCTGGCCATTTTCAATTTCAACTCGTCCAGTTCCCGCTCCTTGTCCTTCAGCTGTGTCATCAGCTTGCGGGTCTTGGCGACCAGCTCGGACTGCCCCGCCTTCAACAGATCTGATAACTCGCGAACATCGGCTTCAAGTTTCTTCATGAGGACATACGCACCCCTGCCCGTCTGCGCTTCGATCCGGCGCACACCGGCCGCCACGCCCCCTTCTGAGACAATGCGAAAGAGTCCGATGTCACCCGTCTGTCGGCAATGGGTACCGCCGCACAGTTCTTTGCTGAACGACTCCACAGTCACCACGCGTACCTGTTCACCGTACTTGTCGCCAAAGAACGCCAGGGCGCCGTTCGCCACAGCCTCCTGAATACTCATCACCTGAGTACGCACCGTCTCGTTCTTGCGAATTTCTTCATTCACCGTCGATTCAATGTCGTCGATGTCGCGAGACGACAGCGGTCGAAAATGAGCAAAATCAAACCGAAGACGGTTGGGTCCGACCAGCGATCCATACTGCTTCACATGCGGTCCCAGTAAATCACGCAGAGCCGCATGGACAAGATGCGTCGCCGTATGATTGCGCGCGGCATCCAGACGCATGGACGCATGCACCGTCATATGCAGGCGCTCACCTTCTCGGATACACCCCTTGCGAACCGTTCCCTTGTGCAAGACGACCGTCGGCGCCGGCCTCGTCGTCTCCTTGATATCAACCACCCCTTCAGGACCCGTCAAGGTTCCCTGATCTCCGACCTGCCCACCGCCTTCGGCATAGAAGGGCGTGAGATCCAGCGCCAGCTCAACCGTCTCCCCTTCGACGGCTTCCTTCACCAGTTGCTCGCCTTTCAGAATCGCTCGCAAGACGCCGTCGCTTTCCAGATGCTCATAGCCAACGAATGTCGTCGCCCCGATCCGCTTGGCCAGCTCCGCGACGGCCGGCCTGGCCGTTTCCTGTTCAAATCCACCGGTCTTGCGCGCGCGAGTCCGCTGCTCGTCGATTGCCGCATTAAAACCAAGTTCATCGACCGTCATGCTCTGTTCCCGGCAGGCCTCGGTGATCAAGTCCATAGGGAACCCGTAAGTGTCATAGAGTTTGAAGACGTCGTCCCCTGCCAAAACTGTTTGTCTCGCCGCCTTCGCCCGCTCGATCATGTCGTTCAAAATCGGCAAGCCCTGGTCGAGCGTCGCGATAAACCGCTCCTCTTCGCCTTTCGTCGCTTCGGCGATCGTGCCGGATGCCGCGCGCACTTCCGAGTAGGTGGCGGCCATCTGGTCCACGACAGTCGCACTGAGTTCGTACAGAAAGGGCTCAACAATGCCGAGCAGTCGGCCATGACGGGCCGCGCGGCGCAGGATCCGACGCAACACATACCCGCGCCCTTCGTTCGACGGCAGGATGCCATCCGTCATCAAAAACGTAATGGCGCGCAAGTGGTCCGCGATCACGCGCATCGACCGGTCCGAGGAATCCTGCTTGCCATACTCGGTACCGGCCCGTCTGGCGATCGTCGTAAGCAGCGGCGCAAAGAGATCGCTGTCGTAATTGCTCGAGACACCCTGGGCCACAGCGACTAACCGCTCAAGCCCCATCCCCGTGTCGATACTTGGTTTCGGCAGCGGGTGGAGCGTTCCAGAGGCATCACGGTTGTACTGCATGAAGACGAGATTCCAGATCTCGATCACCCGGTCGCCCTCGCTGTTCGGACGGTCTTCGCCTGGTACGGATGGGCCCTGGTCGAAGTGAATTTCCGAGCAGGGGCCGCAGGGACCGGTGTCTGCCATTTGCCAGAAGTTGTCTTTTTCGCCACACCGAACGATGCGCGACGGCGAGACGCCGATCTTCTTCCAGAGCTTCTCCGCATCGTCGTCCTCACGAAAGATCGTCACCCACATCCGATCTTTCTGCAGCCCGACCGCCTGCGTCAGAAACTCCCATCCAAATCGGATGGCATCATCTTTGAAGTAATCGCCAAACGAAAAGTTGCCGAGCATCTCGAAGAACGTGTGGTGCCGCCTGGTGTACCCCACGTTTTCAAGATCGTTGTGTTTACCGCCGGCGCGAAGGCACTTTTGCACAGACACAGCTCGTGTATAGGGACGGGGTTCTTCTCCGAGGAAGACCCGTTTGAATTGATTCATCCCGGCGTTGGTAAAGAGCAGCGTCGGGTCCGCCTGGGGAATCAAGGCCGAGCTGGGCACCGCCTGATGGCCATGCTGTTCAAAATACCGGATAAACGATTGCCTAAGTTCCTGCGCACTCTGCGTCATGAGTCTCATCCTTCATCGCTACTGCAAGCGACCATCACAATACGATCAATCGTCTCTTCGTCGAAACCCCGCTGACGTAGGAGACGCACCGATTGCGCCGGTGTCAACCGGCTGCCATGGCGCTGCCTGGCATTCAGCGCTCGACGAGCCATTCGTTCTTCACCCACCTCGCGGAACGCGTCGGCGATCACCCGATCCGCCACCGTCTCAGTAATTCCCTTAGCCTGCAACTCCGCCTTGATCCGCGCTGGTCCCATCGGCCGAGAGACCAGCCTCCGTTCCACCCATCGCTGGGCATAGGCCTGATCGTTGAGATACTGGAGATCGGACAATCGACGAATCGTGTACCTAATCTGACCGGGCAGGGCTCCTTTGGATCGGAGAAATTGTTCGACCTGCGCCACGGTACGATCGCAACGGGCGAGAAACCGAATCGCGAGTGGCATCCATCCATCCGCCGAGGATTTCCCAGTCTGATCAAGCCTGGCCACCCGCGTACCGCTACCGATGGGCCCGTTTGTCCTCGCTGCGGGCCGCAGGCTTCTCTTCTTTGGCCTCAGCTTTAGTCTCAGCTTTTTTCTCGCTCCGAACCGGGACGCCAGCCACTTCTCGGAGTTTCATTTCGACCTCATGTGCCGCCGAAACATTGGCCTTGAGAAAGTCTCGGGCGGCATCGCGACCCTGGCCGACTCGCTCTCCCTTGTAG
The DNA here is from genome assembly GCA_029865345.1 of Nitrospira sp. Taxonomy (GTDB): domain Bacteria; phylum Nitrospirota; class Nitrospiria; order Nitrospirales; family Nitrospiraceae; genus Nitrospira_D. The sequence continues at coordinate 1,009 of JAOUHD010000060.1, read as the reverse complement.
GAATACCAGGCACCCGATTTCTCGATGATCTTCTTGTCGACGCCCATATCCACCAATTCGCCGACCTTGGAAATACCCTCGGCGAACATGATGTCGAACTCGGCCTGGCGGAACGGTGGCGCCATCTTGTTTTTCACTACCTTGACGCGGACCCGGCTGCCCATAACATCCTGGCCTTCTTTGATCGATTCGATTCGGCGGATATCCAAGCGAACGGACGAATAGAACTTGAGCGCGTTGCCGCCGGTGGTCGTTTCCGGATTCCCGAACATCACGCCGAGCTTCATACGAATTTGATTGATGAAGATCACCGTCGTCAGCGACTTCGCAATCGCCGCGGTGAGCTTTCGTAAGGCCTGTGACATAAGCCTGGCCTGAAGCCCCATGTGGGCATCGCCCATTTCTCCCTCGATTTCCGCACGAGGCGTCAACGCAGCGACCGAATCAACCACGATCAAATCAATCGCACCGCTTCGCACTAAGGTTTCGGCGATCTCCAAGGCCTGCTCACCCGTGTCCGGTTGCGACACCAGCAGATCATCAGCCTGCACGCCCAGCTTCTTGGCATAGGTCACATCCAATGCATGTTCGGCATCGATAAACGCGGCAACCCCTCCCGTTTTCTGCACCTCGGCGATACAGTGCAGCGTCAACGTCGTCTTTCCGGATGCCTCTGGACCAAAGATCTCAATCACCCGTCCTCGTGGAAGCCCACCGACCCCGAGAGCGATGTCGAGTCCGAGCGAGCCGGTGGAAATCGCTGGCACGTCGACTTTCTCCTCGGCCCCCAGCTTCATGATGGCGCCCTTCCCATACTGCTTCTCAATCTGGGACAGAGCTAAGTCGAGCGCGCGCTTCTTGTCGTCTTTTTCAGACATGCGAATCTCCTACAAGATGAGAGGAAAGAATCCGGTCGATTATACCCAAGCTACGTGGCAAAACCTAGCCTCATCTCATCAAAGAGAAGTGAGACACACTGTGCGAAGCAGGCCAAGCCGATACGCAAGAA
>JAOUHD010000059.1 GCA_029865345.1 Nitrospira sp. | reverse complement strand
GGACTCGTGACAGCAGCAGATGGGACTCCAAGGCCAGCCACGACCCCGCGGACCAGTGCTGTCTTACCAGCTCCTAATTCACCGATCAAGGCAAGTACCTCACCTCCACGAAGCAACTGGCCAATGGCATATCCGAATGATTCTGTCTTGCCAGGAGATGAGAGGAGAAGGTCCAGAGAGCTGACAGATGTAGCCATGGGACGTCCTCACATGGGATCGTTCCGCATTTTCTCATTGGTTTCGTTTGATGGAGCCTGATGCATGAGCTGGAGGGCATAGGGAATCTCCTCGATGACGTCACTCGAGATCAACCCGGCTTGTCCCTTTCTCGCTGAAGCCAAATCCCCGGCGACGCCATGTAGGTAGGTGGCAGCACAGGCTGATTCCCAGGAGGGTACGCCTTGGGCCAAGAGTCCCACGATCATGCCGGTCAATACATCGCCTGTTCCAGCAGTTGCCATGCCAGGATTGCCCGTCGGGCAAATCGCGACGACTCCATCAGGTCTAGCGACGACGGTCCGAGCCCCTTTCAGAACGACGAACAGTCCTCGTTCTCGTGCGAAGCGGGTAGCAGTACCGATCCGATCGCTATTGACGGTCTGAGACGTGGCGTCGGCCTCCAGTCGTGCCATTTCTCCGGGGTGAGGAGTAATAATTGGCGGTGTTTTGCAAGTTGCCAGGAGGGCAGTCCGCCCGGTCAACGCATTCAGGGCGTCCGCATCCAACACAGCCGGCCGGTCCAGCTGTTTCGTCAAGGCCCGGACCAGTTCCACCGTTTCGGGATGAGTTGATAGACCTGGACCGATGGCGATAGCAGTTCTCGCCTCCATGAAGGCGACGAGCCGATCGAATGCGGTTCGTGCCAAGGTGCGGGCTTTAGTTTCAGGCATCGGAATCGTCATCGCTTCCAATAACTTTGCTTCCAATACATCGTTCACACTCGTAGGGATCGCAACAGTCACGAGGCCCGCACCTACACGCAGGGCCGCCCGAGCGGCCATGGCGGCTGCGCCGGTTTTCCCGACGGATCCTGCGATAATGCCGGCATGGCCGAAGGTTCCTTTGTGACTCGATGGCTGCCGTTTCGGCAAGTATGTGCGCACCACGTGTGGTGTCATCAAGGTGGTTCGGCTCTGGACCGTGTCAATGTAGGCCGGTGGAATTCCAATGTCCACGAGTGCCACCTCTCCGGCGAGGTCGATCCCATCATTTTGATAGAAGCCTAACTTCGGTAGCCCAAAGGTCACGGTAAGGGAGGCACGAATGGCTCGGCCAAGGACCGTTCCCGTATCAGCATGGAGGCCCGATGGAAGATCAACGGCTACCACGGGACGACCGGTTTCATTGATGCAGTCAATGGCCTCGGCATAGCGCCCGGTGACAGTAGCGGAGAGGCCTGTTCCGAGGAGGGCATCAATGAGGATATCACTATCCTGACAGAGTGTCTGCGCCTGGGCCTTGGACGCATAGAGGTAGACGGAAGACTTCCCTGCGCCACGAACGAATTGCTTATACATGGTGGCAGCATCACGGCTCAGTTCGGACGTGGGCATCATGACGAGGACGCGCACGTTCGCATGGCGTCGACGGAGGAGGCGGGCAACGACGAATCCATCCCCCCCATTATTGCCCTTGCCGCACACAACGGTGACCCTCTTGCCCCGTACGGGCCCCAACCGTTGCTCAAGGCAAGAGACAACGCCCGAGCCGGCGCGTTCCATTAATGTGGTCACTGGGATATGAGCCTCTGAGATCGTCCGGCGATCGAGTGCCTGCATCTGTGCAGCGGTAATAATCTTGGTCATGGTGAACCAACGAGAAGAACGGGCGGCGCCAGCAGGTCGACGATCTCAAATCAACTGAGTAGGGCCTTCATTTCTTTCACGGCTTCTACGAGACCGACGAGGACCGCCCGAGCGATAATACTGTGCCCGATGTTGTACTCGACGATTTCGGGAATATGCGTCAAGCGTTTGATGTTGCGGTAATTCAGTCCATGCCCGGCATTGACGCCGATCCCAAGCTTGTAGGCCAGCTTGGCGGCGTGGGTAATGGCTTCGAATTCCGCATCGGCCTCTTTAGAGCGGGTGGCGTTTGCGTACCGACCGGTATGCAACTCCACGAAATCAGCTGCAACCTTGTGCGCAGCCCTGATCTGATTCAGATCGGGCTCAACAAAGACACTGACGGGAATCCCCCCGTTATGTAACATAGTCACAATGCTCTGAATTCGGTCACGATGCCCGGCGATATCGAGGCCCCCTTCAGTGGTAAGTTCCTGTCGCTTTTCTGGTACCAATGTGACCAGGTCGGGTTTGATGTTCAGGGCGATCTTCGCCATGTCTGCGTCAGCCGCCATTTCAAGGTCGAGCTTCGTCCGGGTTATTTCACGAAGGAGTTGAAGATCTCGATCTTGGATATGGCGCCGGTCTTCCCGCAGGTGGACGACCAGGCCGTCTGCTCCTGCCAGCTCGACAAGCACCGCAGCTGCCAAGGGATCTGGATCGGTTCCTCCACGTGCTTGCCGCAACGTCGCCACATGGTCGATATTCACACCAAGCCGGGCCATCCCTCCTCCTTACATCCAGTCAGTCCGAGAACAAGTACATGAAACAGGCTAGAGCCTTCAATCTAGCGATAGTAGTAGCAGAAAGGAGCGAGAGGGGGCAAGAACGGGTTCGTGGATTGGTGAAGAACCGGATGAGGAGTAGGCGCATCTGACAACTTCAGAACCCCATAGAAAATTAGGTAAATTGACTCGACCAAAGCCCTCCATTAGAATAGGGCCCTTGAGGACCCCTTCGCTCACTTTGTTGGGATGAGTTAGCTGTGGGCAATATCTAAAAGCAGTCAAAAGGAAGTTCATGGGGCTGGGCGAAGGTTTTTATCGAATCAAGCGACTCCCGCCGTACGTGTTCGCGCAAGTTCAATCACTCAAGCTTGAGGCTCGCCAACGTGGGCAAGACATTATTGACTTTGGGATGGGGAATCCCGATCAACCGACCCCGCCTCATATCGTCGAGAAGATGATCGAGGCTGCCCGTAAAGGAAAGAATCATCGTTACTCGGCCTCGCGCGGCATCACGAAACTACGGCATGCGATCTGTGGGTGGTACAAGCGAAACTACGGTGTTGATCTGGATCCGGAGACTGAAGCGATTGTCACCATCGGATCAAAAGAAGGTCTCGCCCACCTGGCCTTGGCCCTGATCGGCCCGGGTGATGTGGTCCTGACCCCAACGCCGACGTATCCCATCCATATGTACAGCTTCATTATTGCGGGTGGTGAGGTCCGCGGTATCGAACTCCGTCAGGATAGCGATTTTTTTGAAGATCTGACGCGCGTCTATCGGCAGACTTTTCCGAGACCGAAGATTCTCGTCATCAATTTCCCCCACAATCCTACGACGGCCGTCGTGGATTTGGGGTTCTTCGAGAAGATCGTGGCGTTTGCCAAGGAGCACAACGTCATCGTCATCCATGACCTCGCCTATGCCGACCTGGTGTTCGACGGGTATAAGGCGCCGAGCTTTCTTCAGGTTCCGGGCGCCAAAGACTGCGGGGTAGAATTCTATACCCTGTCCAAGGCCTACAGCATGCCAGGCTGGCGAGTAGGATTTTGTATAGGTAATCGAGAGGTCGTCGGCGCGTTGGCAAAGATTAAGAGCTATTTGGACTATGGTATTTTTCAACCCATTCAGATCGCCAGTGTGATTGCCTTGAATGGCCCTCAGGACTGTGTAAAGGAGACGGTGTTGCGGTACCAAAAACGCAGGGATGTGCTCGTGGGCGGGCTGAATCGGATCGGCTGGCAAGTCGCAAAGCCTCTGGCCACGATGTTTGTGTGGGCACGTATCCCCGTGCCCTATCGCCACATGGGATCCTTGGAGTTTTCTAAGCTCTTACTCAAAGAGGCAAAAGTGGCCGTTTCGCCGGGGATCGGGTTCGGTGAAGGCGGTGATGAATATGTGCGGTTTGGATTGGTAGAAAACGAACATCGCACCAGGCAGGCCGTCAGAGGAATCCGTAAAGCCCTCAAGCTCAATGGGGATGAGGAATGAGATCGCGTATCGGAGTCGGGATCGTGGGCTTCGGCACGGTCGGCACGGGAGTCGCCAAGATCCTTCTCGATAATGCCGCCCTCATTACCCGGCGTGTCGGGGTCCCGGTCGAACTCGTTCGCGTGGCAGATCGGGATATTGTCCGGGAGCGTGGCGTAGCTTTGGCTGCCGGGGTGTTGACGACCGACAGCAGGCAGGTTCTGACTGCTCCAGACATCGATATCGTCGTTGAGCTCATTGGCGGATACGATACGGCCAAACGCGTCATCCTGGATGCGATCGCGGCTGGGAAGCATGTAGTGACGGCAAACAAAGCGCTCTTGGCGCTTCACGGAGAAGAAATCTTCGACGCCGCCGTGCGTAAAGGAGTGGATGTCGGATTCGAAGCCAGCGTCGGCGGCGGGATTCCCGTTATTCGTGCGTTGACGGAAGGCTTAGCCGGCAATACGATCGAATCCATCTACGGCATTATCAACGGGACGTCCAACTATATTTTGTCGAGAATGACCCGTGAGGGGCACAGTTTCGAGGAGGTACTCACCGACGCACAACGAGCCGGGTATGCCGAAGCTGATCCGACGTTTGATGTGGCCGGGATCGATTCAGCGCACAAGCTGGCCATCCTCGTCAACCTTGCCTATGGAACCCCGGTCAACTTCAAGGACATCTATACGGAAGGGATTACCAACATCACGCCGATTGATATCGCTTACGCGAAGCAGTTTGGTTTCACGATCAAGCTGCTCGGTATCGCAAAACTGGTAGATGGAGAGATTGAGGCGCGGGTTCATCCTACAATGCTCCCCTCCGCGTCTCCGATTGCCCAGGTTGAGGATGTGTACAATGCCATCCAGCTTGTCGGTGATGCGGTCGGTGACGTCGTCCTCTATGGTCGGGGGGCCGGATCCATGCCGACCGGAAGTGCCGTGGTCAGCGACGTCATTGCGATCGGGCGAAATCTTTTGAAAAGCAGCGCCGGTCGCGTACCAGTGGCGTCGTTTCAGCCGGATCAGCGACGGCCGCTCCGGCTGAGATCGATGGAAGAGATCAGCTCACTCTATTACCTCAGGTTTACCGTAGTAGACCGACCCGGCGTGTTGGCGCAGATCGCTGGTGAGTTGGGACGGTGTGGAATCAGCATTTCGTCGATGGTGCAACAGGGACGCCGAGAAGGACAGACCGTGCCGATTGTCATCAAGACACATGTGGCGAAGGAGCGGGATGTCCAGACCGCGTTGCGTGAAATCAATCGGAAGGCGTTCGTCTCCGAGTCGCCGACGCTGATTCGTATTGAAGGCAAGGATGAATAATCGATGAACCCTTGGCGTGGAGTGATTGAGGAGTATCGTAAATTCCTCCCCGTGACGGAGAAGACTCCTGTGATCAGTCTGGGAGAGGGCAACACTCCTCTGATTCGGGCCACGAGATTGGCTCAGGCCATCGCACCAGGAGTCGAACTCTATCTGAAGTTCGAAGGGGCCAATCCAACCGGTTCCTTCAAGGACCGTGGTATGACATTGGCCATCTCGAAGGCGGTGGAAAGCGGTGCGCGGGCGGTGATGTGTGCGTCAACTGGCAATACCTCCGCTTCAGCCGCCGCGTACGGCGCGCGCGCAGGGTTGTCCGTTTTCGTGTTGATTCCAGCCGGCAAGATCGCGATGGGCAAGTTGTCTCAGGCGATGATGCATCAGGCCACGGTGATTCAGATCGAAGGCAATTTTGATCAAGCCCTGGCGCTCGTCAAGGAGTTTTCAGCCATACTGCCCATCGAATTGGTAAACTCGGTGAATCCGTTCCGAATTGACGGGCAGAAGACCGCAGCCTTTGAGGTGTGTGATCAACTCGGCGGGGCTCCGACGCTTCATGTGTTGCCGGTCGGGAACGCCGGAAATATCACAGCCTATTGGAAAGGGTACCAAGAATATCGTGCGGCCAATCAGATTTCGAGGGTGCCCCGCATGATGGGATTTCAAGCTGCTGGTGCTGCTCCGATCGTGTTGGGCCGAGTCGTTGATCAACCGCAGACCATTGCCACGGCCATTCGAATTGGCAATCCCGCCAGCTGGTCTTCAGCAGTAAAGGCGGTTGAGGAATCTGCGGGCGCGATCGATCTGGTGACAGATGAGGAGATTCTCCAGGCATACACCATGGTGGCGGCAACCGAAGGGGTTTTTTGTGAACCGGCTTCCGCTGCGTCCGTCGCCGGCGTGGCCAAATTACATCGAACCGGGGGTCTACAAGAAGGAGAGACAGTTGTATGTACGTTGACGGGGCATGGCTTGAAAGATGCCGATACGGCAATCAGCGTGTCGAAACAACCGCAGACGGTCAAGGCGACGCGCGAGGACGTTGCTCGTCTGTTGAAAGTCTGAGAGACGTGTGGATCTTATGAAATATGTGATTGTACATGCTGGTGGAATGGCTCATCACCCACAGGAAGAACTGGGCGGTCGGACGCCGCTCCAAGTAGCTGCGACTCCCCATCTCGATCGTCTGGCGCAGAGCGGAGAGCTGGGTCGGCTGATGATTCCCGCCGATGGGGTGCACCATGGCGGTGGATTGGTTGGCACCGTGATTCTTGGGTACGATCCCAAGAAGTTTTATCCAGGCCCTGGACCGCTTGAAGCAGCAAGTTTGGGTGTGTCCGGGACGGAGCAGGACGTCGTATTCCGCTGCACGATGGTCACCGTGATGCCGGCGAGCGGGAAGGGCGGTGAGATCAAAAAATTGGGCCAGCACGTCATCCTGGACGACGCAACGGCCGGGCTGATCGAGACCGAAGAGGCCCGCGAATTGATCGAGGCGATCAATGAGCAGCTCGGCTCGGAGACCATCCAATTCTATCCAGGGGCGGGTCACCGCCACCTGATGGTATGGGTGAAGGGGAAGCCGCGAGCGATCTGCACCGATCCGCAGACGATAGTTGGTCAATCCATCGCGGAGGTTTTACCGAAAGGCGATGGAGCCGATATTCTCCGCCAGTTGATGGATGCGGCCTATTTCATCTTGCGCGATCATCCTCTCAACGAGGAACGGGTAGCTGCAGGGAAGAAACCGGCGAATTGTATCTGGCTCTGGGGCGAGGGGCGAGCGGTCATGTGGCCGAGTTTGGTTGAGAAATACCAGGTCACGGGGGCGGTCGTGGCGACCAACGACGTTCATCGTGGTGTTGGGATCTGTGCAGGTCTGGATGCTGTGGATCCCGATCGGATGGCCAGCGGTGATCTCCATACGAAGGCGGCCGTGGCATTAGAGGAATTTGCCAAGAGAGATTTTGTGTATGTGCATGCCAAGTTGGCGGATGAGGTGATACACGGCACTGATATCAAAGCCAAAGTTCAGGGGATTGAAGAGTTCGACCGTCATCTCGTCGGTCCGTTATTCGAAGGCTTGTCTCAACAAGGCCCCTATCGTTTCCTTGTGATCTGCGATCATACCGCAGGAATCGAGGGGCCGGCGTTCTATGCGTTTGGTGAAGGTGGCGGAAGGGGATCCGAGACCGTCGGCCGGCGATTCACTGAGACTGACGCCTTTGCCATGAATATGCCTGCCCGTGATGCCACGAAGTTCGTCAATAAGTTCTTCTCCAAGAGCTGACGGCTGTGGCGCTGATTGTCCAGAAATATGGCGGGACGTCGGTCGGAACGATCGAACGAATACACCGCGTCGCCGACCGCGTGGCTCACGCGCAACAGGCGGGACATCGAATCGTGGTCGTGCTCTCCGCGATGAGCGGTGAGACGGACCGGCTGATCAAGCTTGCGCACGAGGTGACGGCTACCCCCGATGAACGCGAAATGGATATGCTGCTCTCAACGGGGGAACGAGTCACCATCGCGCTTCTCGCGATGGAGTTGCGAGGGCGAGGGGTCAATGCCCGGTCTTTTACCGGTCGGCAGGTCGGCATCATCACGGATAGCGCTCATACCAAGGCGAGAATTGCACGTGTGACGGCGGACCGTATCCGCGAGGCCCTGGAACAGGGGGTCGTTCCTGTTGTGGCTGGGTTCCAAGGGATCAATGAGCAGTCGGATGTGACTACGCTCGGACGAGGAGGGTCGGATCTCTCTGCTGTGGCACTGGCGGCGGCCTTGAAGGCCGATCGCTGTATCATCTTCACGGACGTCGATGGGGTGTACACGGCGGATCCCAATATCGTGCCGGCGGCGAGGCGGATCGATCGGATTGCCTATGAAGAGATGCTTGAAATGGCGAGTCTCGGGGCGAAAGTCCTCCAAACGAGATCGGTCGAGTTTGCGGCCAAATTCAATGTCCCAGTGGAAGTAAATTCCAGCTTCAAGGAAGGGAAGGGGACGCTTGTGACAAAGGAAGATACGGACATGGAAGCGGCAGCCATTGCCGGCGTCACTGGGGACCGGAATCAAGCAAAGATTACCATCATCGGGGTGCCGGACAAACCGGGGATCGCGGCCAGAATTTTTGGACCCGTCGCCGAGGCGCACATCAATGTTGACATGATCATTCAAAACATCAGCCAAGCGGCCCTGACGGACCTCTCCTTTACCGTCCCCCGCGCCGACCTCAAAAAGGCCGTGCCGCTCATTCAAGCCGTGGCAAAGGACATCGAGGCCAAATCTGTCTCAGTGACTGAAGCCATTGCCAAAGTCTCGTTGATTGGGGTGGGGATGCGATCGCACTCCGGCGTGGCGGCGAAGATGTTCGAGGTGTTGTCCCGAGAAGGCGTCAATATCATGATGATCAGCACATCCGAGATAAAAATCTCCTGCGTCATCGACGAGAAATACCTTGAACTGGCCATGCGCTCGCTCCACTCGGCGTTCGATCTCGACTTGGCATAGTTCATATGTAGCTATGAGGCATTGGGCTTGTACGGCGTTCATGAGGTGAGTGCCTAGAAACACTCATACCCTTGATATCTCGACATCACGACCTCGCTCCTGGTACCCTTTCCCTCCATGGCTCGAAAAACCACACAGCCTCGCTCTCTCCGCGCCGCTCAAGAGCAGCGCTCACTTCCTATCATGAAACCGCCTGCCGATCGGGCTGCAGCGTTGGAAATCTATGACACCACCTTGCGCGACGGCGCTCAGGCAGAGGACGTCAGCTTCTCTGCTGAGGACAAAGTGCGAATCGCACAAAAGTTGGATGACCTGGGAGTTCATTTTATTGAAGGCGGGTGGCCTGGGGCGAATCCCAAAGACATTGAATTCTTCCGGATGATCAAAACGATTCCGCTGAAGCACGCCGACGTGATCGCGTTTGGATCGACCAGGAAAGCCAGCAATATCGTCAGGAAAGACCCCAATCTCAAGGCCTTACTCGCTGCCGAGACCAAAACCATCACCCTCTTCGGGAAAACCTGGTCGCTCCACGTGACTGATGCGCTTGGCATCTCGCTGAGCAAGAACTTAGAGTTGATCGCCGATTCCATCGCGTATCTCCATGGAAAAGGACGCCGGGTGTTCTACGATGCGGAGCATTTCTTCGATGGATACAAGGCTAATCCGGAGTATGCGCTTGCCACCATCAGCAAAGCGGTGGAGGCTGGAGCCGAGCGGGTCATCCTCTGCGATACCAACGGTGGGGCCATGCCGTGGGAGATCCGCGAGATCTGCAGCGTGGTTCAACGCGAGTGTCGGGTGCCGCTCGGCATTCATGCGCATAACGACTGTGAAATGGCCGTGGCCAACTCCTTGGTGGCGATCGAATTGGGTATCCGGCAGGTCCAGGGGACGATCAATGGGATCGGAGAGCGGTGTGGGAATGCCAACCTCTGTTCGATCATCCCGAATTTAGAACTGAAGATGAAGCGTCCAGCCTTGACCGATCGATTGAGCCATCTCAAGGATGTGTCAGGGTTTGTCACGGAGATCGCGAATCTGATGCCGAATAAGCATCAGCCCTATGTCGGCGATTCCGCGTTTGCGCACAAAGGAGGCGTGCATATTCATGCCGTGCTGAAGAATCCGGCGACCTATGAACATGTCGATCCGGCCCGAGTCGGGAATCGACAACGCATGCTGATCTCCGACTACGGAGGACGGAGCGGGCTTCTCGATAAGATTGAAGCGTACGGGATCAAGCTTCCAAAGAACCACGCCAAGGTCGACGAGCTGATCCATACGCTGAAGGACCGAGAGAGTCAGGGCTATCAATTCGAAGGCGCCGAAGGATCGTTCGAATTGTTGATGCGAAAGGCCATGGGGAGTCATCGGCCTTCGTTTCAATTACTCGGATTTCGTGTGATTGTTGAAAAGAAGCAGGAGGATGGAACGACTCTTTCCGAAGCCACGGTGATGGTCAAAGTCGGCGATGTGGTCGAACATACGGCGGCTGTCGGGGCTGGACCGGTCAATGCGCTCGACCATGCGCTGAGAAAGTCGTTGGAACAGTTCTATCCTCAGCTTCAAGAAGTGAAGCTTCTTGACTATAAGGTTCGCGTCCTGGCGGCTAATCGAGGGACCGAGTCAAAGGTGCGTGTCTTGATCGAATCCGGTGACCATAAGGATAAGTGGGGGACAGTCGGGGTCTCAGAAAATATCATCGAGGCAACGTGGCAGGCTCTCGTTGATAGTATCGAATACAAACTTCTCGCGAAGGACTAGACCATGTTCGTAAGCGTTAGCCAAATTTATTCTTGACAGCTCTCATAACCTCACGTAACTTAAGCAAAACTCATCGCATTGCGAAAGAAGTCGATCAGACAGACTCGCGGCGAGTTGCAGTGGTCACGTAGGGGGGTGGTATGAGAAAGGCGGATATCGCTGACGAGATTTTCAAGCAAGTCGGCATTTCAAAAAATGAAGCCGCTGATATTGTTGAGTTTGTACTGAACATGTTGAAGTCTGTCTTGCAGAAGGGAGAATCGGTCAAAATCGCGGGGTTTGGAAATTTTGTTGTCCGCAGCAAGGGAGCCCGAAAGGGCCGAAATCCTCGAACCGGAGAAGAAATCGGAATTACCCCCCGTCGAGTCGTGACCTTTCGACCAAGCCAGGTGTTCAAGAAGTACGTCAATTCATAGCAGGATGCTGAAAACAACCACCCGCGTCGTTCTCGCATTGCTGAAAGCCTCACCGTACGGCACATGGTACGACTCGGCTTCTCGCTCGCTGAGGCCTTGCGGGCGGTCTTTTTGATCATCCTGCGTAAACAAAGCAGACAGGGCAACACAACAACCAGCTCGGCTCCGTCAATCCAATACAAGGCGCACCGTGAGGCCGGTCATGGGAACTGAACCCAGGCTGGGGAGCAAGGTTTTCTATAAAATCGGAGAAGTGAGTCAGTTGACGAAGCTTCCCGCGTATGTGCTCCGTTTCTGGGAATCTCAGTTTACGTTTCTGAAGCCAAAAAAGAGTCGAGGGAATCAACGCCTCTATGTGCAACGAGATGTTGAAACCGTGCTGGAAATCAAGCGGATGCTCTATGAGGAGGGACATACCCTGGATGGTGTTAAGCGATACTGGGTACGTCGTGGGCGTGCTGCGTCGCGCAGGCTGCGTCCAAGAGAGGTTGCTAAAAAGTTGAGAGGCGATCTCCAAGTTATTCTCAAAATTATCGACTCGCATTCAGCATGAGAAAAGGGTAGGTTCACTGAAAACAATCCCCTGATTATTGGTCAAGATGGGGATACCCAGAGTTATGAACGAGTCGGGGCGTAGCGCAGCCCGGTAGCGCACTCGCTTGGGGTGCGAGTGGTCGTGGGTTCAAATCCCGCCGCCCCGACCAGTTTACCTTGTGCAGTATGAAGAGCATTTGGAGTTGAGGAGTCTCGCCAAATGCTCAGTTCGGACATCGGAGCTGCCTCGGGCAGCTCTTTTTGTTGAAGTGTGATCATGCGCATTCTCGTCACCAATGATGATGGTATCCAATCGCCGGGGATCGCAGCTTTGGCAAAGGCGCTTGCTGCGATCGGTGAAGTCTGGATTGTTGCTCCAGATCGGGAACGCACGGCCGTCGCTCACGCGGTGACATTGCATAAACCATTACGTCTGCACCAACTGAGTTCACGCACGTATGCCGTGAATGGGACCCCGGTGGATTGCGTGAACCTTGCGTTGCTGAAAGTCATGCCGAAACCACCCGCCATTGTCGTCTCCGGTATTAACAAAGGGGTCAACCTCGGCGATGATGTGCTGTACTCAGGGACCGTGTCGGCGGCGATGGAGGGAACCATCCTTGGTATACCGTCCGTAGCCGTGTCGCAAGAAGGGCAGGAGGCATTTCGGTTTGAAATTGGTGCGCTCTATGCCGCACGTGTCACGCGTCTTGTGCTTGCTCATGGTCTGCCCGAGGAGACGCTTCTGAACGTGAATATCCCAGATCGCCCGCGAGGAGGCATGAGAGGCGTGCGGGTCACCTGTCTCAGCCGAAGGCGGTTTGATAATCCCATTATTGAAAAACTTGATCCGCACGGACGCAAATATTACTGGATCGCAGGTCAGCGGGTCTCGTGGAGTCGTAGTAAAGATGCTGACCATGAGGCGATCGAAGAAGGGTTTGTCTCCATCACGCCGATCCGCCTGGATAGTACTCACCATGGCGTACTGGATCATTTCCGTGCGTGGGAGCCGATCATGAATCGAGGGATCAAGAAATCTCAATCGCTTGAACGCAGATCGCGCCGTACTGGGCAACGAGAGGCGTGATGGGAGGGTTGATCGAAGCCATCATCGGTGAGTTGAGCCGGTTTGTCATCGCCTGTATTTCCAGGTTCGGCTATGGCGGGATTCTCTTCACGATGGCCGTTGAAAGTGCCTGCATTCCGCTACCGAGCGAAATCATCATGCCGTTTTCAGGCTACCTGGTCACGACCGGACAGTTTACGATGCTCGGGGTCACACTGGCCGGAGCGGTCGGCAATGTGCTTGGTTCAATCGTGGCCTACTACGCAGGGGTCTGGGGCGGACGACCGTTTGCAGAGCGCTATGGACCGTATTTCCTGGTCTCGCACCACGATCTGGATGTGGCCGATCGCTGGTTTGCAAAATATGGTGAAGCTGCTGTCTTTTTTGGCAGAATGCTCCCGGTCGTGCGGACATTCATTTCGCTCCCGGCTGGCATTGCGAAGATGAATTTTCCGCGGTTCGTCGTTTTCACCTTTGTTGGAGCGTTGCCCTGGTGCTATCTCCTCGCCTATATCGGTGTGAAAATGGGTGAACAGTGGGAACATCTTCGGGATTACTTTCATCAATTCGACATTGTCATCGGGCTTTTTCTGGCGCTTGCTCTCGGGTATTTTCTCTGGTCTCATTGGCCGAAGCGTAGCCCCACCACTCCATAGCGGGTCTTCACATGCTCAAGATTTACAATACGCTGACGGGAAAGAAGGAGCCGTTTGAGCCGATCGCGCCGAAGACGGTGAGGATGTATGTATGCGGCGTGACCGTCTACGACTATTGTCATATCGGCCATGCACGGAGTGCGCTGGTTTTCGACGTACTCCGGCGTTACTTGGAATACAGTGGCTATGCGGTGACCTTCGTCAAGAACTTCACTGACGTCGATGACAAGATTATCAAGCGGGCACATGAACAGGGTGTTTCTTGTGACGCCGTGACGGCCAAATACATTCAGGCCTACCATGAGGATATGGGCAAGCTGGGAATCCGCACTGCGACGGAAGAGCCGAAGGCCACGGAGCATATAGCAGACATCATTCAGCTCACGGAGAGATTAGTCGCCAAGGGGTTGGCTTACGTCGTGGCCGGAGATGTGTATTTTGAAGTCTCCAAATATCCCGAATATGGAAGGCTGTCAAAACGACGGCTTGAGGACTTGCAAGCCGGTGCGCGCGTGGAGGTGGATGAACGCAAGCACCACGCGATGGACTTTGCCCTATGGAAGAGCAGTAAGCCTGGTGAGCCAACATGGGAAAGCCCCTGGGGACCAGGGCGACCAGGCTGGCATATCGAATGCTCGGCGATGTCGATGAAACATCTCGGCGAAACATTCGACATCCATGGCGGAGGGATGGATCTCATCTTCCCCCATCACGAAAACGAGATCGCGCAGTCCTGCGGCGTAACAGGGAAAGAATTCGCGCGCTACTGGATTCACAACGGTTTCGTACAGATCAATAAAGAGAAGATGTCGAAGTCGCTGGGGAACTTCTTCACGATTCGGGAGATTTTCGAGAAGTCGGAATGGCCGGAGAATGTGACGGGAGAGATCTTGCGGTACTTTCTTCTTTCGACCCATTACCATGGACCGCTCGATTTTTCTGATCAGGCATTGAGAGAGGCAAAGAACGCTTTGAATGGCTTCTACGATCTCTTTCAACGGTTGGACGAGCCGGAAGAGAAAGCCACAGCTGACAATGAACTCAGAGTCATGATTGAGAAATGCAGGCTAGCCTTTAAAACAGCAATGGCTGATGATTTGAATACACCTGTCGCTATCGCAGCATTCCAGGCGCTCAAGGGAGATGTGAACAGACTTCTAGCTCACGGTCTATCGACGGCTGCGCGTAAGGTTGCCAGAGAGGAATTCCGATCGCTGGGCAGCACCCTAGGACTTTTTCAGCTTAACAAGTGGAAATTGGGATCTACAGGGATGCTCAGTCGAGCAGCGTCAAAAGATACTGAGCGGCAGTTTGGTCCGAGCATCGGCATGCTCAACCAGGCAGCCAATAAGCCGCAATCTGAACAGAACGTAGGCTTTCTCAACCAGCCAGCCGAAAAAGACATTGTAGCCCACAATGCTCAGCCGACCATTGAGGATCAAGCCCTGACTGACGTTGAAATTGAAAGAATGTTGGAAGAACGAAACAATGCACGTCGCAGGAAGGACTTCAGCCGGGCGGATGTGATCAGGCAGTCGCTGGCCGCTCATGGCATCATCATTGAGGATAAGCCCGATGGCACCACCCGGTGGAAGCGCTGAGGCGCAAGAAATTCTCTACGGCCTCCATGCCGTACGCGAAGCGCTGAAAGCTGGAAACAGGCCATTGCAACGTGTGTTGGTTCTTCGAACCGACAAACAGTTCACTGATGTGGTCCAGCTGGCTCGATCTCAGCGTGTTCCCATTCATGTTCAGCCCCTCGCTTCGATCGACCGTCTTGTTCCTAACGGCAAACACCAAGGCGTGGTGGCTTTTGCCGCAGCAAAGGCCTATCAGACGGAAGAATCGATTCTTGCCCGTGCCGCACAACGGAATGAGCCGCCGCTCTTAGTGATCCTGGATGGAGTCGAAGATCCACACAACCTCGGCGCCGTGCTTCGGACAGCAGAGGGTGCTGGTGCCCACGGAGTGTTTATTCCAGAACGCCGGGCCGCCGGACTGACCTCAGTGGTGGCCAAAGCTTCGGCCGGAGCGATCGATTACATCCCCGTTGCGCGGGTGACCAACATGAGCAGATCGATTGAGTCGTTGAAGGCGGCTGGAGTGTGGATCTACGGCGTGACACCATCGGCGAACAAGATATTTACGGATGTCGATCTGCGAGGACCGGTTGGGCTCGTCCTGGGAGGAGAAGGGACGGGAATCCGACCTGGCGTCTTGCAACATTGCGATGAATGCGTCCGCATTCCTCTGAGCGGCCAGGTCGAATCGTTGAATGTGTCCGTTGCGGCAGCCATCGTCCTCTTTGAGGCAGTTCGTCAACGCCGAACAACCCAGGACCGGCCTGACTCTACCGGATCTTGAGTGCGCCACCCTGGATGGCCATCTTCAGCAGCTGAGCCGTATTCGATACGCGCATTTTTTTCATCATATTAGCGCGGTGGGCCTCAACAGTTTTGACACTGATCTTCAACCGTTGCCCGATTTCCTTGTTCTTAAATCCCGCCCAGATCAATTCCAAAATTTCCTGTTCGCGTGATGTGAGCGACTCAGGCCGCTTTGTGCGCGCAGGAGGTTCAAGATTGGCAAGAGATTTCCGAGGCCGTGGCTTTCCAGTTGCCTTCGCCATAATAGTCAGTTCTCCATACTACGTAGGTCTATACTTCAGGTATACTCATATATGCAGAAGTGAATCACACCTCATTGAACGAATCCATTATGGAACGATCCTTCACGAATGTAAAGAAAGGCACTTCGGCCCTAGTAGGGTTGCTGAGTAGGGAAAGAACTCTGGGCAATTATGCATGATGGATCAATCCTATTCCCACTCCTAATTGTCGGCCTTTTTGGTGCACTCATCGGCAGCTTTCTCAACGTCTGTATCTACCGGTTACCACGGCAGGAATCGATCGCGTGGCCCGGTTCTCACTGTCCAAGATGCACCCATCCGATTGCCTGGTACGATAACATTCCCATCGTCAGTTACGTGGTGTTGGCTGGACAGTGCAGGCACTGCGGCGTACGCATTCCTTTCCGTTATCCCATGGTCGAGATCCTGAATGCCTTAGGTTATGTAGGGCTCTTCTGGTTCTTCGGCTTAAGCTGGGCTGCAGCGGCGTACGGCTTGCTCTATTCAGCCCTTCTTGTGGTAGCCGGGACGGACCTTTCTCATAAGATCATCCCCAATGCCGTGACCTTTCCTGGGATCATTGTGGGCCTCGTCTGTGCCGCTACCGTTCTACCCATTGGCTTCCTGGATAGCATGCTGGGACTTCTCGTCGGAGGAGGAATCCTGTGGCTTTTAGCGTGGGCCAGCCCCTATCTCTTTGGGAAAGAGGGGATGGGGGGAGGGGACATCAAGCTTCTGGCGATGATAGGTGCGTTTCTGGGATGGAAGCCTGCCCTGATGACGATCATGGTAGGGTCGTTGCTGGGATCACTTGTGGGGCTTACCCTTATCGCCACACAGGTGATCAAGCGCGAAGACTATATTCCCTTCGGACCGTTTCTGGTTTGTGGTGCGCTGGTTTCACTTTTCTTTGGCCAGTTTCTCCTTGATTGGTATCAAGGGCTATTGGCCGGATAACGGCTCCCCTGGCCGATCCCCCCCATTTCGTACTGTATCTCTTCTGTCAAGAATTGTATCTCTTGAGGTACTGTTCCTATCCGCGATCATTTCCTTCCATCTAGACGGTGTGTCTTCCAGGTCAACCCGGACCTTTCTCCTATTGGCTCTACTTGGTTCCATCGATTCAATAGCTTAGGGACTTTTAGTCAGCCCTTGCTTGATGCGGAGTCAATCTATGGAGGCTTCAATTATGAGTGGCATGAGTTTTGAGATAGCGTCGCAATACCAAACCAGTGCAGACATTGTGAGGAGAGTATGAAGCAAGAAGGCAAGACATTGATGGAGCTCATGGTGGTCGTGGCGATTGTAGGAATAGTCGCCACGATGGCCCTCCCCAACTACTCGGTCCTCAACTCGCGCACTCAGGTCCGTTGTACGACCGAAGAAATCGCTTCGGAACTGCGCCTTGCTCGACAGCTGGCCATGACCTATCGGGATCGTGTTCGAATCATCGTCGATCTAGAACAGCAGGCCCTTACTACTCAGTTCGTCAACACCGCGACCACGCATCACGTTTATCACTATGGAGGAAAGGGGATTGTGATCGAAGAGCCCAGCGCTGGGCCGGAAATCCTCTTCCATCCAAGCGGACGCTCGGCCAGTGCCACGACGATTGAACTTCACAGCCTAGAAGGGCAGACCCAGCAGCTCACCGTGAGCATCATGGGCCGGGTCTCACTCCTATGAGACGAACAATGAAGAATGATGGCTTCAGTCTGATCGAAGTGATGGTAGCAATGGTGATTGCAGGAGTTGCACTGATGGGTACCCTGGGCGCAGTGGAGGCGTCGTCCAGGCACATACGACAGGGCGGCTTGAACAGTAAGGCGATCGAGTTGGCCCAGGCAAGGTTGGAAGCAAAACGTTCCTGTCGTTGGCAGTCCCTCCTGGACGATGACCTCGATCACGATGGTATTCCAGAAATGCTCATGGCCGATGATGGCCAAGGCTCTGACATAACTGCGGGTGATGGGCTCTACACAGCCGGCTACGAGCGTGACGGGGTGACGGTCGTGTGGACGATTGAAGCTGAACGTCCAGGGCCACTGCGTTCCACCACCATGGTGAGGATTCGAGCGGTCGCGTCCTACTCAGGCCTTAACGGGCACAAGAGAGAAGTGCAGGTGGCAACCATTCGAACCAATCCAAACTTTGTGGGGCAACGATGAATCAAAAAGATGTCACCAGGTCGGACAGGCGGGGCCGGCGCTCCATCCGCATTCTATTCGACAAGCGTGGTGTATGTCTGACTGAACTGATGGTCAGTTTGACGGCCGGAGTGATCGTATTGGCTGCGGCGTTGAATGCTTTCAATGTCGCGCAGGTCCATGCGAGCAAACAGCAAAACAACCTGAGACACCAGCAAGACCTCCGACTAGGGCTAGAGGTGTTCGAACAAGAGGTTCGTTTGGCGGTTGCCGAGTCGATCGTCTCAACAACTCCGGATGCGTTTCGCTTTCATGCCAATATCAACGCCAATCGAACGATGACCACTGGTCCGGTTGTGCCGGGTCAATCAGTTATTACGGTGCAGGATGGCAGGGGATGGAGTGAGGGAAAGACCGTCATCATTTGCGGTCAGCAGGCCTGCGAGTCGCATCGACTTTCCCGTTCTGGGCAGCACTATCAGCTGACCTTGACTGAGCAGGTGGCCTCGTCTTTTCCCGCCGGTGCCTCTGTGGAAGTGAACAATCGGGTGGGTTATTACACCAAACGAAATGAAAACGGAACAGTGAACCTTATGCGGGTGGTCGACGGAGGAGCGAATACACTCATCGGAGATTTGGAAG
>JAOUHD010000203.1 GCA_029865345.1 Nitrospira sp. | reverse complement strand
GAAGATCCCCACTTTGGGCCCGCTTACGCACAATTCCACTCCGTTCTGATGGCACGAGGATTGCGGTTCTCTCAAGCAGGAGAGTGCCGATGACGATCTCTGATCTCGCTGCGATTCTGGCTGCTACGGTCTTTGCGGCCATGGTTGGCTTTCTCGTGCCGGTGCTGATCCGGGTCAGAAAGTCTGTCGCGGAAGCTGGGCGGCTGTTGGCGAGGATGAACGCCGATCTGCCTCTGGTGATAGCGGACGTTCGTGCCATGTGCGGCAGGGTGACTGAGCTGTTGGATCGTGTGCAAACGGAAGCGGACCATGTCTCGGGGATGCTCCATGTGGTAGGAACCGTCGGCGAGTCCGTCCAGCGCGTCCACACATTCGCGCGGCGCTTGAACGGTAGGGTGGTGAGAAGTGTGGCCGGCGTGCTCTCTGCGGTAAAGGCCGCGACGCAGGTGCTTGCGGGGCGATGGCATCAGCGTCGCGAAAGAAAACGATTCCGGTGCGTGACCGGGGGTGAGGAAGATCGTCGGGCTGCTCTCACGAGAGCATGATGAGATGCCCCCATAATAAGAGCACGAAAATCGGAGCGATTAGAGGGAGCTCGATTTCATGAACATGTTTATCCTCACTTGCGGCGTAGTAACTGTGATGCTGGGCGACTCGTGGGCGGTGGCGAAGATGGGGCCGACGAGGTTGAAGCGGGGAGAGGGCTGTATGAGCAGCATTGCAGTCGGTGTCATGGGAGAAACGGGGATGGCTTGGGACCGGAGGCGCAGTATGTGATCGTACCACCGGCTAGCTTTAAGTCGTCGGCCATGCGAATAAAAACGGACGAGGATCTGTTGAGAGCGATTTCCCAAGGCGTGCTCGTCTTTCTGAACAGGACATGAGAGACATCATCGGGTATTTACGCATGTTGTCGCCGTTTAGTCCCCTGAGCTGACGATACGGATTAAGGACATGTCAACTGCGAGTAGAAGGATATTGCGATACGGGCTTGTGAGGGAAGCCCTACTGGCACTGTGCCTCTGCGCCGCTGTCGAGGCGGCTGAACCAAGTTCGCCAACGGCTGCTGTGAAACTCACCGTCGGCGCGGTCATCGGTATTCTGACGGACGAAGCGCTGGCCGGAACGGATCAGCAGGAGCGGCGACGGCAAATGCTCGAAACGACGGTCGGGCGACGTTTCGACTACCGGGAGATATCACGTCGGGCTGTGGGAAGACAATGGAAGCGAATCAGCGAGTCAGAGCGCCGTGAATTTGTCGCACTCTTTCAAGTATTCCTGGCCGGCCGGTATGCCGACCGGATCGAGGGGTATGCGAATGAAGAAGTGCAGTATCTGGGGGAGCGACGGGAGAACGGCTATGCGGAGGTCCAGACCAAGCTCGTATCGGACAAGGTGGATCTTCCTATCGACTATCGGTTGTTTTTCAAATCGGGTGACTGGTTTGTGTATGACGTGGTGATCAACGGCGTCAGTCTCGTGAAGAATTATCGCAGCCAGTTCAGAGCGATCATGCACAAGTCGTCATATACGGAACTGGTCAGACGGTTGCGGGAAAAGACGATCGCGGAACCATAACAGGGAGCGGGACACCTGATCGGAATCCCAACGCAGACGGAAAGGGGACGGGAGAATGTGCGGATTGCGGACAATTCCTCTGCCGGTATTCAGTCTGGGAGATGCATGGCCTGTGCAACGTCGCGTGCCCAAACGTGTGCCGCGCAGGGCGCCGAAGCGGCCGGGGCCTCCGACCGCACCTCCGAAACCGCCCAAGCCACCGAAGAAGACACCTGGTCCTCCTCGGAGACGGCTGCCTTTGAAACCGGTAACATCAACCACTCCAAGACGGCGCCGTCAGGAATTGGAGTCTTGGAGTCACAGTTCTCTGCCAAGGAACAGTTGAGCGCTGACGCCACATGAGAATGAGGATGCGTCATTCATGGAGCCGCTGAAGAAAACCGCCATCCCCAGGCCGCCGCATCCCTCGCAGCGGCGCGAGCCTTTGCCGTGGCAACGGCCCAAGCCGGTCGAAGAGGAACCGGATGCGCAGCAACGCATCCAGGCAATTCTCGAAAGTCCTACCTATCGGGAAGCCGATGAAGATGTGGAGTTTCTGCAAAGCGGTGACGCGCGGGGCGTGCGCCTGCAATTGGACTATCTGAAGCCTCACCTCCTGCTGAACCGGCACAATGTTCAGCGAACGATCGTCGTGTTTGGCGGGACTCGTATCCAGGAACCTGAGGCGGCGAAGCGAAAGGTCGAGGCATTGCGCATGGCTCAAGCGGCAGACCCACACAATCGCGAACTGACGCACCGGCTCACGATCGCGGAACGGCTTCTTGCCAAGAGCGAGTATTACGATGTCGCCCGCGCCTTTGGTCGATTGGTGGCTCGATGTAACAAGATGGCGGAGGCGCAGAGACTCGTTGTGATGACCGGCGGTGGTCCCGGTATCATGGAAGCCGCTAATCGAGGGGCCCATGAGGCCGGTGCCGAGACCGTGGGGTTGAACATTCATCTGGCCCACGAGCAGTACCCGAATCCATACATCACGCCCGAGCTCTGTTTTCGGTTCCATTATTTCGCGATCCGGAAATTGCATTTCCTCCTGCGCGCGAAAGCCCTCGTCGCCTTTCCTGGTGGGTATGGCACGCTCGATGAGCTCTTCGAAACCCTTGCGTTGGTACAGACACGTACAATCAGACCGGTACCCGTGGTCCTAGTCGGTGAACGCTTCTGGCAACAAGTGTTCAATGCGGATTTTCTTGTGGAAGAGGGAGTCATCGATCCGGAAGATCGAGAATTGTTTTGGTTCGCCGAGACGGCGGAGGAAATCTGGGAGGGCATTCTAGAGTGGTATGACCGGAGTGGGGAGCCGCTTTTTTCTCCTGTCGCAGCGCAAGTGCCCGGACATGCAGAGAGTGATACATGATTGAGGCTTGGAAGGGGAATCGGGAAACAGCCCAGCGCTTGGCTGTATGGTGTGGTGACGGCTCGGGAATGGACAGGAAGTCATGCTGACCGCTCGCATTCATGGTCGGGGTGGACAAGGGGTGGTGATGGCAGCAGAGTTACTGCCCGTGGCCGCCTTTGCAAATGGCAAGCATGCCCAGGCGTTTCCCAGTTTCGGTTCGGAGCGGAGGCCTACTAGGATCACCCCGAGCCTGACCACCTTGTCGATGAGTGGGAGGTGCGGCAGCAAGCAGAACACGCGGCGAGGTCAGCTCCGGGATATAGTTGACGTCGAGAATCATCCGGTTATGTGGTGATTGATGCGGGGCTCACACCTGAGCGCCACACCCATGGTTCATCGCATGATGCATCTTGTGGCTCTACCAGAGGAGTGGAACGAAAACCAGTGATCCACCTCGTGAATGTGGAGAAGTCGTTTGGGGAGCAAGCCGTCCTGAAAGGCGTGAACCTAGAGGTCCTACGAGGGAAGGTCACCACGGTCATTGGTCCCAGTGGAGGAGGAAAGAGCGTCCTGTTGAAGCATATGATCGGACTCATCCGTCCCGATCAAGGGCAGGTGCTTGTCGATGGAGTTGATATCACGCGATTGGAAGGAAAGGCCCTCAATCAAGTGCGGAAACAATTTTCCATGCTCTTTCAGAGCGCGGCCCTCTTTGATTCGATGACCCTGTTCGACAATGTTGCCTTTCCCTTGCGTGAGAAGACAACGCTCACAGAGAGCGAGATCAAACGGAAAGTCACGGACATGCTCGAAGCCGTGGACTTGAGAGATATGGGACACAAATTTCCGGCAGAATTGAGCGGAGGGATGAAAAAGCGAACGGGTTTGGCGAGGGCCTTGGTCATGAACCCCAACATCATCCTTTTTGACGAGCCCACCACCGGGTTGGATCCGCTCTTGGCAACGGGGATCCATCAACTGATTGCAAGGTCGCAACAGCGTTTCGGATTCACGGCGGTGGTGGTGAGCCATGATATTCCTGAAGTCTTTGGTATTTCCGACTATGTGGCGATGCTGTGGGATGGAGTGATCGAGGAGATGGGCCCCACGCATGAATTCCAGCGCTCAACTAATGTCGTGGTGCGACGTTTTCTCGATGCCGCCGCCCGGCCGGAGACGACGACGGTCTGACATGACCGGGAAACCCACACTATGCCAAAAGCGTACCTTGTCGATATGGATGGTGTACTGGTACAGGGGAGGGAAGCGATTCCGGGGACCCGTCAATTTGTGACGCGACTGAGAGATGTGGTCGTCGTTTGATTTGGCACGCGATGTGGCAACGCTGTCAGCGTTGTGCATAAGCCAGCGCAGTCCGTTTGATGACAACGGAAGACTGGCGGGCTACCAGACGGTACCGTTCATGCCGATGGCAGATGAGGGCTGATATGATTTACCTCAGCGAAGTGGTCAATCGCGCGGATGCGATAACTAAACCCGAAATATACCACGCTCAATCGAGAGCGGTGTCGTGTTGGTGCGCCCGTGTTGGTGCGCCATGGTGCTGCGCCCATATGTGACACTCGAGACAATGCTCGTAATGTAATGAACGCGTTCACCGCGACTCCCATTTGGGTGTACCACGGAATGACACACGTCACAGGCTCATAACGGAGGTGCTGCTATGAAAGTCACCCTCAGCGTCATTAAAGCCGATATCGGTTCGATCGG
>JAOUHD010000058.1 GCA_029865345.1 Nitrospira sp. | reverse complement strand
TCGCAAGATACCGTTGACGTCGCGGTCCAGCCCGGGACCGCATTCCAGATCGCGAATGACGAACAGGGGATCACGGGGGCAGTCACGCGACTCCAGGCCGTGCAGCCAACCTTAATTGTGCTTGAAGCGACAGGAGGCCTGGAAGTGCCACTGGCCGGGGCGTTGGCTGCCGTTGGGTTGCCGGTCGTCGTCATCAATCCCCGACAGGTGCGCGACTTTGCGCGAGCCACCGGACAGTTGGCGAAGACCGATCGGCTGGATGCGCAGATTCTGGCCCGCTTCGCCGAGGCGATTCGCCCACCCGTTCGCCCGGTCTCCGATGAGCAGACGCAGACCTTAGCGGCCCTTGTCGCACGTCGGCGCCAGCTGATCGAGCTGCTCACAGCGGAAAAGAATCGGTTGCGCTTGGCCGCTCGCCCCATCCAGAAACGGCTACGGGCGCATATCCTCTGGTTGGACAAGGAACTGGAGGGTCTCACAACCGATCTGAGCACCACGATGCGTGACAGTCCGGTCTGGCGCGAGAAGGAAGAGGTCTTGCGAAGTGTACCAGGGGTCGGTCCCGTGCTCACCACGACGCTCTTCGCCAATTTACCGGAGTTGGGGACGTTGACCCGCAAAGAAGTGGCCGCCTTAGCCGGTGTCGCGCCGTTCCCGCGGGACAGCGGCACCCTCAAAGGCCGACGAGCGATTTGGGGTGGAC
The DNA here is from genome assembly GCA_029865345.1 of Nitrospira sp. Classification (GTDB taxonomy): domain Bacteria; phylum Nitrospirota; class Nitrospiria; order Nitrospirales; family Nitrospiraceae; genus Nitrospira_D. The sequence continues at coordinate 18,433 of JAOUHD010000058.1, read as the reverse complement.
GGGCGCACGTGCGAGCCGCACTCTATATGGCGGCCCTGGTGGCCACCCGGAGGAACCCGGTGATTCGGACGTTCTATCAACGTCTCTGTCAGGCCGGGAAGGCGAAGAAACTGGCGTTGACGGCCTGTATGCGGAAACTGCTCACCATCTTGAATGCAATGGTCAAAAGCCGGACGCCGTGGCGGCTTGCCGTCACTCTGCCAGCTTGAATTTTAAGACAGTTGCTAACCCTAATAATGTGACATCAAGAATGAACCCTAATCGCGCGGGATCGGAACCCTGAACACACCCTCCGAGACATGGGCTGACCTCCTCGACTCTATTGCTTGCTGCCCTGACGCAATAGCACTCTACTCGCCCGGATAGAAATCCAGGGATTGCCTCACCTTTTATTGTTCAAGTAAGATGACCATCCCTTACTGATGTGGGAGATATAGCATGCGTCAGACGGTTATCCTTTTGCTGGGTGGATGCGTTCTTTCAGTGCTTCTTATGTCTGTCCCTTCTCACAGGGCTTTGGCCGTAGACGAATGCTGCGCGACGGAGGCGACAGCCAAGATCGCGGCCAAGCCCGCTGCGGCGCTCGTCGACCGTCCTGAATATCTGGCCTGGAAGAACTTCAGACCTGGTACGAAGGTTGTGTACGCCGCTCGGTACTGGAATCTGGCCGGCTCGAACAACTTCGTGGCCGGTCCGATCACTTCTCTCAATGCCTATCAGTTGCGGGTCATCAACGCTGAGGGCGTCAGGCTGTGGTTCAGCCAAGCTCCCACTGATCGATATGGGAGGCCCATGCCTCCGAATGAATGGGAAGAGACCATCGCCGCTCAATATGATCCCAATATCGGCCCGTCGGCGAATCAATCCCGTTATGCCCAACTGCTGACTGTCTTCCAGCAAGCCGGCAATCTTGCGATGGGTGTTCAACCAAAGCCCCGACCAATTGAAACCGGTGAAGATACGATCGAGCTCAACGGCGCGCGGATTGCGACGCAGTGGGAGTCTGCGACGTATGAGTATGACGCGTCGGTGTGGCCGACCTTCAAAAATTGCCGCCTTGTCATCAAGCTCTGGACCAGCGCCGCCGTTCCGACGGGGTTGGTTCGCAAGACCGAAGAGAGAACCTGCCCGCTGGGCGGAGATCAGTTGGCGCGAGTCATGGTTGAAACGTATCTCCAGTCATTCGAGGGGTTTACGCCGACGGCGAGCAAGTTGCACTGATGCTTCGCCTGGCAGGCCAGTAAGGGATAGCAAGCGATTCAGAAGTGTGAAACAGCCTTTCGGTGAGTGACCGGCTATTCCTTCGGATTGCGCGCGTTCGGTGCGCTCCCCAGCAGCGCCGAGTAGGCGCAGCGGGAATGAACGCCATACAAGAAACAAGAGCTGACCCCAAGTATGAACCTCCGTGTATTGGAGAGGGCAGCGTGTTAAAAGCCAAGTTCTTTTTCGAGATCGGCTTTCTTCTTATCGAACTGCTTTTGCTCAGCCTCACTCTTCTGGCCGAACATGCCTTTCATACTTTCGCCAGATTTTTCCATGGCCCGCTGCGATACTTCGCTTTTCTTTTTAATCTGGGCAGCCATATCCTTCGCCTTCGGTGAGCCGGAGAATTCGTAATACGTCATGGCCTGTCCCTGTGTAAACGTGGGGTCAGGGCGCTTCATGATGGTGTCACCGCGTTGCTCAGCACGGTCCTTCGCAGGTCTGTCACCACCGGGAAGATATTTCATCCAAAGAGCCGCACTCCTCAGTTTCTCGATAGATTGCATGCTGGATTTGCCAAGGTCACCAATGTTTCCGGTCAATCCTTGAGCATCTTTTTCCTCAGCCTTCATCAGTCGATCGGCATTGGCTGAGGCCACCTTAGCCAGCTCTTGCCGGAACGCTGGCTGAGAATTGTAGGGCTGTCGCGAGCCGGTGGTGCCATCGACAGGCCCGTATCGGCCGTTGTCGATGTTCCAAGCCGTCTCGAAGAGACGGAGATCATCAGGTTTGGTCTGAACGGCCTTGATGAGCACACGATTGGCTTCCTGATGGTCCCCAATAGTTTCAAAATAGCGGAATGCCGAGGTTAGACCGTCGCCCCGTATTGGCTCGTTGGAATACAAGGCGCCTTTTCCCTCAGCCGCCTTGGCCAACTCCCGCCCCAGTTTGGGCAGGTTGGCCTTGGCCTTCCCCGCTGCGTTCTTGTCGTAGCTGTCTATGCACTCGTTTGCAGCGACCCTCATGTACGCGACGAAGAGCGCGGCGGGTTGCCCGGCTTGCTCAGCCTTCTGCAACGCAGCCGAGTGGGCCAGGGCAGCTTTCTTTTCATCGTCGCCCAAACAAGGATCATCCGCACGAACAGCGGGAGCGGTGAGGGCCATAAGCATCAGCGAATATCCGGCCACTTTCGACAGGCGCATGGGCGGTGACCTCCGTTATTTACCGAAGAGCCCTTTCATCATCTTGTTGACGTCCGGTATCTGCTCGCCCAAGCTCTCGCCAGCTTGGCTCTCACGAGGTTGCTTTCCACCGGACTGACGTTGGCGCGAGTTCTTTTTCAACTCCTCCATGTTGGGCATACTACCCATCCCCATCATGGCGCCCATGTCGTTCTTGGTATATCCAGCGGGGATTTCAAAGAGGGCGGGGCTTTGCTTTTCGATCTTCAGATTGGTCAGTTCGCTGGTCATGCGCATCTTCTTGTCACCGTCTTTGGACAGCATGTCCATCTTGACGGTGATGCCCTCTTTCGTGGTCCAGAAGAAACCACCGAATTTTCCCGAGCCGTCTTTCTTGACCGCGACAATCTTGGACTTCGTGGCCTTGATGCCGTTGATCGTTTCCTGGCCCACTTCAGCCTGCTCGACGATGTCGAATCCTTCCATGCCGGAGGCGTTTGAGGCATCCATTGGCATTTCCATATACATATCGCCCATCAGTTGCCACACCACCTTCTTGTCCTTTCGAACGATCGATGTCATGCCATCCGATCCGCCCATCTCCATCCGGTCCTTGTTGACCGTATGATAGACGCGTGACTTCATTGTCATGCCACCTTCCGTCTCCATCGTGCTGTCGGCTGAGTAATCTACTTGTACTTCAGGTGGGGGTGCAGCGCTCACTGCGAGAGGGACAAGCAGTACGCATGTCAACAAGCCGGCATCGCGAAGTCGTTTCATACGCACGTCCTCCTAGAGAAAGGTGTGTGAGGGAAATGGAGGGTATCGGGATTCCCTGAGGATCGTCAATACGCAGAAGTCCTGAGGATTGGGGATCAAGGAAACCCTAGGCCAATCGCAAAGGTTGCTGCATAACCACCATCTGTTTCTGACGGCTCCAGCATCAATTGAATACCACCCTCACGATAAATGAAGTCCTGGTGATTTCGTACACGACGCCGTCCTTTTGACGAGTAGGGAAGAGCGGTATGCACGCGGTCGGTCAGTTCATCGGGAACGTACAATTGGGAGGTAAATTCGTAGCGTTTCCCGGCTATGGGTGCCGTGCGGACTTTGAAGTGAATGTGTACCGTTCGTATGGGGTACCAGCCAGGATAGATGGTCAGGAACCGTGCTGCTCCATGCGCATCGGTCATCTGATATCCACGCAAAAACTTCTGTCCAACCGTGCTGAAGCCAGGATCTCGGACATCGGAGTAGACCCCCATTGCATCGCAATGCCAGACATCGACCTGGGCATCCGGTAGAAAATGGCACTCCCCTGCGTGAACACGAGAGATATGAAACGTCAGGGCTAACTGGGTGCCTGGCGAGATTGTCCCGTTGCTCGGATCGGAGCGAATGTCTATCCGATGCAGGCGTTCATCGACGAAATAGGGACCTTCAGTTTGTTCGGGCCGGACTAGACAGAGTGATCGTGGTGTATTGGAAGCGGCGTGAGCTTGGCTTCGTATTCCAGTTATCAGCCAGCCGGCACTAGCCGCTCCCAGCAATACGAGGGCTTCACGTCGGGAGAAAAGAGACCGCCTTGATTCATCATACTCCGTCATTACCACACGAGCCTTCTCTCCTTTCTTGAAATATTGCGCACTACCTTCTCCTCATATCAGAGGGAACTCTTGATGGAGGTGGAGGAGGGGACGAAAAAGATGGTGATCCCGGGGAATAAAAGCGAGAACCTCCATAAAACCCACGCCCTCCCCAATAGCCACCATAGGGTCCCCAAAATCCACCGTAGGGGTAAAATCCGCTATATCCGTAGGGCGGGTAGTAAGAGCCATAGTATGGATTTCGATCTCTTCGCCTCTGCGCCGCGATACTCTTCCAATCGATAATATGTTTAACCTCCAGGATTGGGTAGGTATAGTCGCTTTCATCAAGTGCTCTCGTAGTCTCGCCTTTTACAGTACCGATCACGGTAATAGGCGTACCTTGCGGGAGGCTGGCAGGATCGAGAAATTGTTCTCGAACCGCCAGGAATCGTCCTTCGGACCGAAGACGCTCCTCTGTCAAGGTGCCTTCTTTTTCAGTCGGCAGTTGCAAGATTTCCAATTCGGTTCCTGCTTCTGTCCGTTTAGCCTTAATCACGTTCCCGCCGATCATGACCGTTCTTCCAATATATTCGCTGGGAGCTCTTTTCAGGTCTGCAAAGCTGACGGTGGTATCAATCTCCTGCTCTAATCCAAGAGGAAGACCAAGCAGCTCGGTATCGCGTTGGACTTGATGGAGAGACTCTGCACAGGCAGACAAGAGCAAGGCGGCACAAAACAGGGGAGCGAGGACAGTCATGCGCAACATGGTCGTGCTCCCTCCTAGAAGTGATACGACAGCCCGCCGAGGACGTGCTGCGCTCTGTAATTACCGCTGACACCGCCCAGGTCACCAAAGGCTTGATCAAACTTAAACGTTGCGCCAGTGTACTTATACTCTCCAAAAATGGCGATTTTGGGTGTCACAAATGCACGTAGACCGGCAAGAACGTTCCATGCGGCAGCTACATCTGTATCGCTACGCACAGTAGCGGTGTCCCCGATATGGGCGATCCCCGCGCCTATACCAACGCCGACATAGGGTTGAAGGGTACGCCCAGGGTATCGCGCAATAAAGTTGACCCCGACGGTCGTCACTCGAAAATGAACACCAGAGGCTGGGTCAAAGCTTGGAGTATTCGGGTCATCATCAAAGCTTTTTCTGTGGGGCGTTGTGTGAAACACTTCTCCTTCAATTCCGTACCAACTATGACCAGGGAAATAGCCGATTTTCCCACCATAGGTTATCGAGTTTTGAAGGTCCCAGTCCTCCAATGGACCAGGAAGACCAGCCAGAGGTCCTGTTCCTGCAATGCTGTTGATGCGGTCAGCAAAATTCACACCAGCCTGTCCTGCCACGTACATTTCTGCGGAAACGAGACTGGTGGTACAGAACGAGACGAACCAGCATCCTGCCATCAAAAAACTTGCAACTAATGGAACATTCTTTTTCATCGTTATTCTCCCGAGCCTTATGATAACAAAAAAAAGTTGGTTGCATAGCCCCTCAAACCCGTGAGGTTTCCGTTTGTGAAGATCTTCAGCTCGAATCATCACGTATCCTCTGTATTCCAAAGTGATGATCATGACTGACCGGAGAAATCCGTAAGTGTCCATTGGATTGTGATCCATATCTGTGGTACATCCTCCGCTACAGATGACGAGCACAGGGCTCTTTTGCTGATATCCTTCTTATTATTTCCTCACTAAAGGAAGGGGCGGGTCATGGGACTGATGGATCAATTGGGGCAAGCGGTGGGTGGCATGTTGGGTGGACAGGGAGGGCAGAATCCTCTGTTGCAAGCCGTGACCAGTCTCCTCGGAAAGGACAGCGGTATTGGAGGACTTGCCGGGCTTGTTCAGGCGTTTCAGAAGAACGGGCTTGGTGAAATCGTGAATTCCTGGGTGAGCACGGGCCAGAATCTGCCGGTGACACCAAACCAGATTGAACAAGGCTTAGGCAGTGATCTGCTGAACCAACTGGCCGGTAAGGCAGGACTTTCCTCTGGAGCGGTGGGTTCACAGCTGGCTGGCCTTCTTCCTGATCTGATCGACAAGCTGACGCCCAATGGCAAGATCGAAGCGGGTGGGCTCGAACAGCTCATGAAACTGGTCCAAGGGATGAGATAGGCGTCGAACGAAGCGGTCGGCGATTAGGTTTTAGGTGTTAGTTCCATCATCCAGCCAGAATACCGGCATGCGCATCAGGGACCGGCTCGTAGTCTGGATTGCTATCGGTCTGGTCTTGCTGTCGGTTGTGTGGGCGCTTCGTGATTTCCGAGTCTCCAGCCCGGCACCAACTCAACCCACGAATCTCGCACTCACGCCGGAAGCGATATCGCTGGTGACGGGCGATGAGCCTATCGTCGAGGTGTTGACCAGACCCGGCTGTCCGGTGTGCCACATCATTCCCGGGATTCCCGGGGCCACCGGCCAAGTCGGGCCTCCGTTGGTGCTTGGCACGACCGGTGAGCGACGGCTTAAAGACCCTGGCTACCGTGGGGAAGCCAAGACGGTGCATGAGTACATCGTTGAATCGGTATTGGAACCGCAGCGATTTGTGGTGCGAGGGTATCCGGAGAAGACGATGCCGGCGTGGTATGGATTCAAACTGAGTGCGCTGGCTCTTGAGAAAATGGCGTCGTATCTTGAGCGCCAGACCGAAGAGGGGCTAGCCCCTTGAAAGATGAAGTCGTGTGACTATCGCTTGCGGATTGGCGTGACATTTCCCGAAGCGCCGCCCTGAATCTTAAAGGCATCGGTCCCCTGTCCCCCCACCTGTTTATCAAGCAGGGCGTTCACGGCATCATCGCCTTTCAGCCCTTCAAGCTTGATCTTGAGGCGCAAGTTATTCGCACTATCGGCGTTGATGAGGGCCTGTTCCAGCGAAATTCTGTTTGCCTTATAGAGCTCAAACAGGACATGATCGAAGGTCTGGCACCCTTCGTCGGTGCCTTGCTCCATGGCCTCCTTGAGTGTGTCGACCTCAGCCTTCTTGATCAGATCCTTGACGCGCGGCGTGTCCAGCATGATTTCCAGGGCTGGGACCCGTTTGCCATCGACCGAGGGAATCAATCGCTGGGAGATAATCGCGCGCAGATTGAGCGACAATTGTAAATAAATCTGGGCATGGCGCTCGACCGGAAAAAAATTCATGATGCGTTCGATCGCCTGATTGGCGTTGTTGGAGTGCAGCGTTCCGATGCAAAGGTGACCGGTCTCGGCAAAGGTGATTGCCGCTTCCATGGTTTCGGTGTCGCGGACCTCACCAATAAGAATCACATCCGGAGCTTGACGAAGCGTATTCTTCAGCGCGCTTTGGAAGGTTAAAGTGTCGAATCCGACTTCGCGCTGGGTGATGATCGACTTCTTGTGCTGATGGACGAACTCGATCGGGTCTTCCACGGTAATGATATGGCCCTGGTGGACGGTGTTGCGATGGTCGATCATGGCGGCCAGCGATGTTGACTTCCCGGACCCGGTCGCGCCTACCACCAGCACCAGGCCGCGTTTGGTCATCGCGATATCTTTGATGATCGGAGGGAGTTCCAACTGCTCGACGGTCTGAATCTCCGCTTTGATGTGACGGAAGACCAATCCGACATTACCCCGCTGCCTGAAGATGTTGACGCGGAAACGACCCAACTCTTTGTAATAGAGCGCCAGGTTCATCTCCATCTTTTCTTCGAATTCGCCGCGCTGTTGACCGCGCATCAAGGCTAATGCCAGTGCTTCGAGCTGTTCGTTGGTGAACAGGGGGGCGTCGGTTGGTTGAGTGGCGCCATGGATGCGGTAGATCGGCGAGGCGTCGACAGTCAAATACAAGTCCGACGCTTCGCGGTCCACCATCACTTTTAGAAGACTTCGAACATCCATCGGCCGTACTACGTCGTGTGTGTGCTAGGCGGCTCCGGTCATCGGTGAACTGAAGAGATTGGGGTTCATGCTACGGGATTGTGCTTCGGCCTTATGAACGATTCCCCGCGTCACGAGATCGACCAACGCCATGTCCATCGTTTGCATGCCGTCCTTTTGGCTTGCCTGCATGATCCCCGGGATTTGGTGCAGTTTGGCCTCACGGATAAGATTGCGTACGGCCGTTGTCGCCATCATGATTTCGAGTGCGGCGACGCGTCCGCCGGTTTTCTTCTTCAGCAGCGTTTGGGTCAGCACGGCTTCCAACGCCTCCGAGAGCTGTGTCCTGATTTGCGCCTGCTGCGCCGGCGGGAAGGCGTCGATGATGCGGTCGATTGTTTTGGGCGCGCTCGAAGTGTGGAGGGTGCCGAATACCAAGTGTCCGGTTTCTGCGGCGGTCAAGGCTAGCTGAATCGTCTCCAAGTCCCGCATTTCGCCCACCAGGACGATGTCCGGATCTTCGCGAAGCGCCGACTTCAGGGCATTGGCGAACGAGAGTGTATGTACGCCGAGTTCTCGTTGATTGACCAGGCATTTCTTGGATTTGTGGACAAACTCGATGGGATCCTCGATGGTGATGATGTGACCTTCGAACGTGTTGTTCAGATAATCCACCATCGCCGCGAGCGTGGTGGATTTTCCTGAGCCTGTCGGTCCGGTCACCAGGATCAATCCCTTTTCCTTGTCGCACAGTTGTCGAAGAATCGGCGGCATGCCGAGTTTTTCCAGCGGGACAATGGTGGTCGGAATGTTCCGAAAGACGGCGCCCAACCCCCGTTGTTGCACAAACACGTTGACGCGAAAACGGGCGATGTCTCCAAGCTCGAAGGAAAAGTCACATTCTCGCTTTTCCTCAAACGTCTTTCGTTGAGAGTCGCTCATCATGTCGTAGATGAGGGCGTGTGTTTCGTCGGGAGTCAGGGGAGGGTGGTCAAGTTTTTTGAGATCGCCATGAATGCGAATCATCGGAGGTTCGCCGGCACTGATGTGACAGTCCGAGGCACCCTCCTTGACCGAGAACGTCAGCAGCTTCGAAATATCCATCGCCCGTAATCCTCGTGTGATGGGTTACTTGTGTGGTGGAAATCTCCTGTGATCATGCCATAGGAAAACATGAAAGCAAGAAAATAGCCGGAAGATGCGGGCCGATGAGGAGGCAGGCTAGAGGAGGCCGGTCTCACGACCGGCGAGGTCAAGCGCATGAAGTGCTTCGTCGATCTGCTCTGTCGTGTGTTCCGACGTCACCGTGAAACGTATACGACTGGTTCCATCCGGAACAGTCGGCGGTCTGATTGCGGAAGCGTAGATCCCATGAGTGAGCAGCCGTTCGGCGAATGCTGATGCAGTGGCGGCATTGCCCACCAGGATTGGTAGAATTGGACTGACGGTCGGAGTCATCCGAAAACCAAGCATCTGCATTCCATTGAACAGCCGTTGTCGATTTGACCAGAGCCGTGTCCGACGTTCGGGCTCACGTTGAATGACCGCGACTGCAGCCGAGGCTGCCGCTGCGATGGAGGGTGGAAGTGCTGTTGTGAAAATGAACGGACGGGTCACGTTGATCAAATACTGAATCAGGTCGTTGGGTCCAACCATGTAGGCGCCATGGCTTCCAAGTGCTTTACTAAGTGTCCCCATGTGAAAGGGGATCCGCTGCTCCAAACCGAAGTGCTCGATCGTTCCCCGACCGGTCGGCCCCATGATGCCGGTCCCGTGGGCATCATCGACATACAACGTCGCCTCGTATCGCTCGGCCAGCGAGGCCAGATCAGACAACGGAGCGAGATCGCCGTCCATGCTGAAGAGTCCTTCTGTGATGATGAGCGTGGGACGACTTGCGCTCCGTCGCCGAAGCAAGGACTCCAGATGTGCACAGTCTCGATGGCGGAATACTCGAAGATCGGCACGGCTCAATCGGCATCCATCGATGAGACTGGCATGACACAGTCGATCCGCCAGGATCAGGCCTCCTTGCCTGATGAGGTTTGGAATGATGCCGATATTGGCTAGATAACCGGCTCCGAACAGCAGCGCGGCTTCCGTCCCCTTAAACGTCGCAAGGGTGGTTTCGAGGTGCATATGGGGAGGAAGGGTTCCACTGACCAAGCGAGAAGCTCCGGATCCCGTTCCATACTGTTCAGTTGCATGGATGGCGGCACGGATGACTTCCGGATGGGTTGCCAGTCCCAGGTAATCGTTGGAGGACAGCAAGATGACCTCGCGCCCTGCATGGTGGATCGTCGGTCCTGTGCCTGATTCCAATGGAGACAGTCGGCGCAGGAGCGATCGGTCGGCGAGTTGTTTGAGTCTGCTTCGAAACATGCTGGTTCAAAATCTCTTAATCAGATCTTCGGTTGCGTCGTAACTCTGCGAATGAGTCCGTTCCGATTACATTGACAACGGGAATTCATCCTTAGTATAAAGCAACGCTTCTAGGGCAGAAAGCTGGTTCTCAACCATATAGATAGGTGATGATTTCTGATGACATACCGAATTAAAGTTCCACCTCGGACATTGCCAGTGGATGAAGCTCACCTCGTGAGCGGGCTTGAGCACTGGATGCTTGGACTCGCGACCTACCGCTGGTCGATTGTGGTTGGGTGTGTGCTTCTCCTTCTGATGGGGGGAGGGGTCTGGGGCGTCTTGTGGTTTGATGCACAAAATGCCGGGAAGGCGCAGGATCTTGAGCGAGAAGCGACCGTCCATCTATTTGCCCGTGCGGCCAGTGATCCGCAGAAAGCGGCAGCCAATTTAAAGGAAGCGATTGCCCTGTATCAGCGGGTGGTCAATGAGTATCCTCGCACTCCGACGGCTCCGCTTGCGCAATTCAGCCTTGGCAATGCCTATCTTCAGTCGAACGATCTCGCGTCAGCGATCGAGGCATATAACCGGTTTATTTCTACGTATGGGACTCATGTGTCGCTCCTCGGTCTCGTGTATCAAAAACTAGGTTATGCGTACCAGCTCAAGGGAGACCTTGAGCAAGCGGTCAAAGCCTACTTGGCGATCCTCGAGATTCCGGGCGCAATGAACCGGGATCATGCGCTCTTTGAGGCTGCCAGATTGGAAGAGAATCGCTCGAAGCCCGATGAAGCTTTAAAGCATTATCAAGAGCTGATGAAGACCTATCCAAACTCTCCGCTGACGAGCGAAGCCGCCATGCGTGTGAAGGTGATGGAGGCGAAGAAAAATCCTGAGCCGGCACCGGCCGCTCCCGCTCTTTCAGCACCCCCCAAGCCCACTAAACCGTAGGCTACTTACCCTCTCGGTTGACGAGCAGCAGGTGCAGCAATCTTTGCGGGAATGCCAGCTGCTACCGACCGATGTTCAGCAGTTCACCGGTTTTAAGAACAGGACTCGAAAGGTTATTGTGGGACTTGAGGGTCTTAATGGGAATCCTGAATCTTCGGGAGATCTTTTCAAGCGTATCGCCCCCTCGGACTCGATACCAGTGAGCAGAACCGGCCTTGGCCTGTCGAACCTGTCGATCTTGAATTGCTGGCAGGGGAGGAACCTTGTATGTGGGAACTCGTTCAATCAATTCCAACACTTTTGCACTCATTCCAACAGGAATTTTGAGATGGTAGGCCGTATCGCCTGGAGGTGTCGCATCTCGCCGAAGTTCCGGATTCAATAACCGAAGCTCGTTGTACGGGATGCCGGTGACGTTTGAAATGGCTCGGAAATGCAAGGGGCGGGTGACGACGACCTCTTCGAATTCATGCAAAGGAGCGGGATCTTGTTTGAACCCGTATTGGTCGGGGTTCTTCGCAATGATCGTCGCAGCCATAATTCGGGGGACGTATTGCTTTGTCTCCAGCCGAATGAGCTTCGTTCGTGAGATTTCCGAGAAGGATTCGGCCTGCGCCTTGTGAAGAGCCCGCATCACCTTCCCTTCACCGGCATTGTATGCCGCCATGGCCAGAGGCCACGTACCGAATAAGTCGTAGAGGTCTCGCAGGTACCGAGCCGCCGCCACGGTGGATTTGATCGGGTCGCGTCGTTCGTCGACATAATGATCGATCCGCAACCCATAGAGGAGTCCGGTCCCTTTCATGAACTGCCATGGGCCTGTGGCTTTTGCCCGTGAATAGGCGTACGGGTTGAAGCCGCTTTCGACAAGGGAGAGATTCACAAGGTCGCTCGGAAGATCGAACTCGGCAAAAATATTCTCGACCAGCGGGCGATAGCGGCTGAAGCGCAAGAGCCATTGTTCAAAGCGACTACGAATAGAGGTATTGAAGAAATGAATGTGGCTCTGCACGGTCTGATCAATGACGATGGGAATGTTGTACGCAGTGGCCTGATTGTCCGTATTCGTGGTGTGCCGGGGCTCTTGATCGGTGGCTTCTCCGAGCTGTTCCGGCTTGTCCTCGGTTGAGGATAAATCAGGAGGCGAGAGCGTCAGTTCAGGCTCTAACGGGACGAGATTCGGATCAACGTCGTCCTCTTCCTGCAGAGGTCCCGTATCGGGAGTTGAAATAATGTTTGAAGGAATCTCGGAGGGGGTGCCGTCGGCCCAACTTCCATAGGGATGCATCAACGCAATTGCGCCGATGACCCACGATGCAACGACCATCGTTCTGGTGACTGATTGTGGGGATCGCTTAGACATTATGAACAGCATCTGTGTGAAGTGAGCCTATCGATTCATCGCAGACTTGTCAAGAAAGGAGCAGGTAAGGCCTGGCCTTCTTGTGTCATATCGGGAAGTCGAAAGGCGATAACGTGTGAGCAACTGAAAGATGTTTCATCGCATCCCCGCGAGAGGAAAATTCCTGATGTGGGCTTCGTTTGCGTGGGTCGATTTCTTGACAGCCTCCCGGCGCAAATGATAGCGTACCGCCTCTCCTAGTAGTACCCCACCAGAATTGCATTTGTGAAGGAGGATCGATCGATGTTGAAGCGGTATCTCTTGGCTCCCGGCCCAACGCCTGTTCCCCCGGAAGTGTTGCTGGCGATGGCTCGTCCGATGATCCATCATCGCGCGCCCGAGTTTGATCCGATCTTCGCGGAAGTTCGCGAAGGGCTGAAGTGGCTGTTTCAAACGCGGAACGATGTGCTGATGTTGGCGGCCTCCGGTACGGGTGGAATGGAAGGGGCCGTATCGAACTTTTTGTCTCCCGGCGACAAGGCGCTGTATGTCAACGCAGGCAAGTTTGGGGAACGCTGGGGCAAACTCTGTAAGACCTTTGGAGTCCAAGCGACCGAGCTCAAAGTTGAGTGGGGACAGGCCGTCAATCCACAACAGGTGGCCGATGCTTTGAAGAAAGACCCGTCAATCAAAGCGGTATATCTGCAGGCCAGCGAGACGTCGACGGGGGTCTCCCATGATGTCAAGGCGCTGGGTGAACTCATAAAAGGCTATGACAATACTATTTTGGTGGTCGATGCCATTACGGCGCTGGGCGTGTTTGATATTAAGACTGATGCCTGGGGCTTGGATGTCGTGATCACAGGCTCTCAGAAGGCTCTGATGCTCCCTCCCGGCATGGCGTTTGTCAGTGTCAGCGACAAGGCCTGGGCTCTGGCTGACAAGGCTAAGAATGCCGCCTTCTACTTTAATTTCAAAAAAGAGCGTGAAACTCAAACCAAGAACCAGACTGCCTGGACCCCAACGGTTTCCCTCATTGTTGGACTTCAAGAGGTGTTCCGAATAATGAAGGCGGAGGGGCTGGAAAACATGTTTGCACGGCAGGGACGGCTGGCTCTGGCGATGCGAGAAGGGGTGAAGGCCGCCGGAATGGCGCTGTTCGCGAAAGAATCGCCGAGCGATGCCTTGACGGCTGTCTGTGCTCCTGATGGAATTGACGGGCAGGCTATCTATAAGAATCTCCGTGTACAATACGGCATGACGGCTGCCGGTGGACAAGATCATCTAAAGGGCAAGATTTTCCGCCTCTCGCATATGGGTTATGCGGATACGTTTGATGTCATTGCGGCCTTGGCGGCGACGGAGATGGTATTGAAAGGGCTTGGCCATTCGGTCAAGCTGGGAAGCGGTGTCGGAAAAGCGCAAGAAATCTTAATGGCAAAGTAATCACGGCGAGGATGCACATGGCCGCAGCGGGGATGAAGATTCTAATCAGTGACAGCCTGTCGAAACAGGGTGTTGAGGCGCTTGAGAAAGCTGGATTCACCGTGGTGGTGAAATCCAAGATGCCGAAAGACGAGCTGTTCAAAGAGATCAAGGACGCCGACGGGCTCATCGTGCGATCCGGCACCAAGGTGACGGCGGAACTGATTGCAGCAGCAGAGAAACTCAAGGTCGTCGGAAGGGCCGGGTCCGGCCTGGATAATGTCGACACTCCTGCCGCGACCCGTCGCGGCATCGTCGTCATGAACACGCCGGGAGGCAACACCGTCACCACGGCTGAACATACGATGTCGATGATCTGTGCGATGAGTCGGCGCATTCCCCAAGCCACCGCCTCGGTGAAGGCCGGCAAATGGGAAAAAGACAAATTTATGGGCGTCGAGCTCTACAATAAGGTGCTCGGCATCATCGGTGCCGGACAGATTGGCAGTCACCTGACCAAGATGGCCCAGGGGATCGGCATGAGCGTCGTCGCGTTTGACCCGTACTTGGCACCCGAGCGGGCCGAGCGAATGGGCGTGACGATGCTGGATCTCGAAGAACTATTCCGGCGGGCGGACGTTATTTCGGTCCATACGCCGCTGACCCCGGAGACACGTGGGATCATCAACGCGCAGGCCATTGCCAAGATGAAACCCGGCGTGCTTATCGCAAATTGCGCCCGAGGCGGTATCATCAATGAACAGGATTTATGCGAAGCCTTGAAAAGCAAGCGCGTCGCCGCCGCTGCCTTTGACGTGTTTGAAGAGGAGCCGGTCAAGCCTGACAATCCGCTCCTCGCCTTGGATAACTTCATCTGCACCCCGCATATCGGAGCCCAAACGATCGAGGCTCAGGAAAACGTCGCGATTGGCATTGCGGAGCAGCTGGTCGACTACTTTACCAAGGGAGTGGCGAAGGGGGCTGTCAATATTCCGTCGGTTGCTCCGGAGTTGTTGCCTCGGTTGCAACCATTTCTGGCGCTGGCTGAAAAGCTCGGCGCGCTTCAAACGCAACTTGTTCAAGGGGGAATCGAACGAGTGACGGTGGAATACAGCGGAGAGGTCGTCACGCTCTCCATCGCACCCTTGACCATCGCCGTGCTAAAGGGCCTGCTCACTCCTATTCTGGAACATCCGGTGAACTATGTGAATGCCCCGATTGTGGCAAAAGAGCGGGGTATTGAAGTCAAAGAAATTAAGAGCACGGATGCCGGGGATTTCACGAGCTTGATCCGGGTTCGGGTTGAGGCTGGCAAGGTTTCTCATCAAGTCGCGGGGACGCTGTATCATAAGAAAGATGCCCGCGTGACGGAGATCGAACAATTTAAGGTTGAAGTAGTGCCTGAAGGGCATATGCTGTTGATTCATAACGTTGACCGTCCAGGGGTTATCGGTATGGTTGGAAAGGTCTTAGGGGATCAGGGCATCAATATCTTACGGATGCAGTGTGCCTTGGAGAAGCGGGGAGGGGATGCGTTGCTGATCATTGGTTCCGATACGGAATTCCCATCTGCGGTCCTGGATCAGATCCGTTCCAGCTCGAATATTCTGTCCGTCAAGGTCGCCAACCTTTTATAACGGTTCTCGCGACCAGGTACTTATGGCCTCTGCTCCTCCGGTGCGTAGGACTTCTTCGGGGCAACCCCCTTCTTTACGTGAGCAGTCATTGGTTCCGGTCGGGATGGCCACCATCCTCCCGGAGGCTGCCCGCCAGGTTCGACACCTGGAAGCTGAATTGCTGGCGTCCTGCCATCGTTTTGGGTACGACGAGATTATCCTTCCGACGTTCGAGTACCTTGATGTGTTGGCACCAGGCCTCGAACCGACGCTAGTAGAGAATTCCTATAAGATCGTTGACCGGACGACCGGCCGTATTCTGTTGTTGCGGCCCGACGTCACGGCGCAGATTGCCCGCTCGGTGGCGATGGGCATGGTGGGCACGCGCTTTCCGTTGCGCCTGTCGTACCGGGCGACCGTCTTTCGGTATGAACCGGAACATGCCGGCCGAGATCGGGAAATCTTTCAGGTCGGCGCCGAGCTCATCGGGGCTGATGATGCGTCCGCCGATAGTGAAATCATCATCCTGTTGATCGAGTGTCTGCGACAGGTTGGATTGCGTTCATTCAAGATTTCACTGGGGCATGTCGGGTTTTTTAAGGGGCTTCTCATCCGTGCAGGACTGTCACCGGAAGGGCAGAAGCGGGCCGAACACGCAGCGGCAAGAAGAGATCTACCGAGGCTGGGAGAGATCCTGTCGCAGGAGCGAGTGACCAAACGGTCAGCTCACAGAATTTTGGACGTGCTGGAGCTGTGTGGACAAGCTGAAGTCCTCTCGAAAGGACGCACATTAGCCAAGGGTGAACGGCCACTGGTCCAAGCGTTAGACCGACTGGAGAACGTGTACCAGTTGCTCTGCGCAACCGGGTTTCAAGAGACCGTTTTGTTGGATCTTGGAGAATTCAGAGGGTTCGACTACTATGACGGGATCGTCTTTGACGTCTTTACCGAGGGTATTGGGGTGGAGTTAGGCGGTGGTGGGCGCTATGACCAGCTCATCGGACGATTTGGTCGGAACCTTCCATCGACCGGATTTGCCCTCACTGTGGACCGGCTCTTTCGAGGGCTGAGCCTTCCAGACAGGACGAAGTCTGTGGGGCTAAATGTCTTGGTCGTCGCGCATCAAGGGTTATCGACACAATTAGTTTCGGTCGCACAACGACTTCGCCAGGCGGGGATACGAACAGTTCAACAAGCGGTAGATCCATCGGGACGGGACTTGGTTGATGTCGCGGTCGAGGCTGGTCTTGAAGCGAATATTGGGACCATTATAGTTGTCGGCGTGGACCGTTCCAAACCTGAGCAGGTCGTGGTGCTCCATCCGAGGGATGGCCGGAGAATCTCAGGATCGCCCGGTCGCGCTCATTTTCGGAAGAGAACGGTCTCGACCGCAAGTCTCATCGCAAGCCTGCGTGCTGACCTTGAAGGGACCGTATGAAATCCGTCGGGATGGTGGATCTCTCTCAACCAAAACTTCCTCCACAGAACTTGGAGGCGGAGCAGTCGGTGCTCGGTGCTATCCTCCTCGATAACGCTGCCATGCCAAAGGCGATGGAGCTGTTGGTAGAGGAAGATTTCTATCGGACAGCCCACAAGAAAGTCTTTCAAGCCATGCTTGAGCTGTCCGACACCGGCGAAGTCATCGATCAGATTACGCTGACCGAGCGATTGAAATCTCGCGGTGAACTTGAAGCGATTGGAGGCGCTGCCTTTCTCGCAGAACTGGTCCAGATCGTTCCCAGCTCAGCCAATATCCGGTATCACTGTAAGATTGTTCGGGACAAAGCAGTGGCCCGTCAGTTGATTAGCACCTCTACCGAGGTGCTGACGAGAGGCTATGAAGGCACCGCCTCAATCGATGATTTGCTCGATTTTGCCGAGCGATCGGTCTTCAGCATTGCGCAAGGCAAACTGGAACGGTCGTTCAGCCCGATCAGCCAGGTCATTAAGGAAAGTCTGGATGTCATCGATAAACTTTCCAAGCGAAAGGAACACGTGACGGGGGTTCCCACGGGATACTACGACCTCGACGATATTACCGCCGGGCTTCAGCCTTCGGACTTGGTGGTGGTAGCGGGGCGGCCAAGTATGGGCAAGACAAGCCTTGCGTTAGGGTTTGCCACTCATGCCGCCATTCATGCCAATACAGTGGTCGGGATCTTCAGCTTGGAAATGTCCAAGCCACAGATCGTTCTGCGTATGCTCGCGTCGGAAGCGCGGGTGGATTCGCATGCGTTGAGGACGGGGAAGCTTCAAAAAGAAGACTGGTGGCGATTGGCAGAGGCAGCCGGCCGATTGGAGCTTGCGCCGATCTATATCGACGACACGGGTGGCATCACAGTCCAACAAATGCGCGGCAAAGCCCGCCGGCTCAAAGCCGAGAAGGGGCTTGATCTCCTCATCGTGGATTATCTCCAACTGATGCAAGGGCGAAGCGATTCGGAGTCTCGCCAGCAAGAGATCTCCGATATCTCGCGCTCATTAAAGGCCTTGGCGAAAGAACTGAATGTGCCGGTGGTTGCACTCTCCCAGTTGAGCCGAGCGGTAGAGGCCCGTAAGCCGCCGATCCCCATGCTGGCCGATCTGCGGGAGAGCGGAGCGATCGAACAAGATGCCGATGTGGTCATGTTCATTTATCGGGAAGATGTGTACGACCAGAACTCGGAGCGCAAAGGGATTGCCGATATTATTGTCAGTAAACACCGTAATGGACCCATTGGGAAAAAGGAGTTGTTCTTCCAGGACCGATTCGCCAAATTCGAAAGCCTCGATCTTCGCGAAGCCTAGGAGCCTGTCCGACATTGCGTTCAACCACCGCTTGCACTGTGCCGTCAGATTCGCTATGAGCAGACCCTCCGCACTCATGATTTGGAGGCCTCTCGATGCAAGACCGCACCTTCCGCCCTTATG
>JAOUHD010000057.1 GCA_029865345.1 Nitrospira sp. | reverse complement strand
GCCCCGCGCACCGTCGACACGCTCTGGACTGACATCGGGAGGCTGCTTGACTGCTTCACACCCGACGAATGCACGCGCTACTTCGCATCGTCAGGCTATGTAAAGACATAAACCAAAAACGCTCTAGGGTGACAGGTACCTCTCGACGGGAATCATCACATGCGCATAGGGAGTTCCCGCCCACACAACCCAGGGACCGCCGTTTTCTTGAGTTCGCCGACACGCTCTTTAACGTGTCTACATCAGGCACGCGGGAAACGCACAACGCATCACAGGCAACCACGGTTGTACGAGATACCACGCAACGGAAAGCAACGGGCTGAGAGCTGCTTCAAATACAAAGGCCGCGTCACCTGAGACGCGGCCTTGACAGGTCCACTGAGGCATCACCGCAGACCGGAGGAGTGAGGTCTATCGCTCCGTCTCGGACAAACTTATTTCGGGTTCTAGCTCGCCCATCTCGGAATCCGGCTTTCCTTTCGTGGTCGACGGGTGGAGGCCGTATTTTCTCAGCATCTTATAAAAATCGGCTCTGTACCGGCCGGCAAACTGCGCAGCACGGGAGATATTTCCGCTCGTCAATTGGAGGACGGTCTTCAAGTAGGTCCGCTCGAATTCTTCTTTGGCCTCCGTCAGCGGCTTAAGCGGTGACTCGGCCGACACACTGACCGCCGGCAACAAATCTGGCGTGAGCATATCTTGCCGCGACATCACCACGGCCTTCTCAACCACGTTCTCCAACTCGCGCACATTGCCGGGCCAGGGATGGATCATCAATCGATGCAGTGCAGCAGGTGTGAATCCCTTCACCTCCTTATTCGACCGTTTCACACTGAGTTGGAGGAAATGTTGAGCCAGCAGCGGGATATCATCCCGGCGATCCCGCAGCGGTGGGATGAACAGAGGAACCACTGAGATTCGATAGTAGAGATCGTTGCGGAACGTCCCGTTTTTCACCGCCTCGCTGAGGTCTTTATTGGTCGCTGCAATGATGCGAACGTCGACTTTGACCGAGTTATCAGACCCCACCTCTCGAATCTCCCGCTCCTGCACGGCGCGCAATAATTTGACCTGCATGGACAGCGGCATCTCGCCGATCTCGTCAAGAAACAACGTGCCGCCGTTGGCCATTTGAAACAATCCTCGCTTCGCACCATGAGCGCTCGTGAACGCGCCCTTCACATGCCCAAACAGCTCGCTCTCGAACAGCGTTTCGGGTATGGCGGCGCAGTTGAGTGCCACGAAGGGACCTTTCCCGCGCCGGCTGTTCGTATGGATGACGCGAGCCATCACCTCTTTGCCGGTTCCGGTTTCTCCAAACAGCAAAATGGTCGCATCCGACTCGGCCACCTGTGCAATTTGCTGGAAGAGCCGTTGCATCTCCGGACTCCGCGCCACGACATTTTCGAGTCCGTACAGTTCCTTCACCAGCGACTTGAGCCGCTGAATCTCCCGGCTCATCCGCTGTTGCGCGAGTGCTTTCTCGATCGTGGCTTTCAGCTCCTTATCATCAAACGGCTTCGTCAGATACCCGAACGCCCCCCTCTGCATCGCCTCGACGGCATTGGGAATACTCCCATGGGCCGTCAGGATGATGACCGGAAGCCCCGGGTGACTTCGAAGTAGCTCTTCGGTCACCTCCAGCCCATCTTCGCCTCGAAGGCGCAGATCGGTAATCGCCAAGTTAAACATCGTTTTCTTCGCCTCACCAACGGCATCCTGCCCTGTCGTACACGGGGTGACGGCAAACCCCATCGCAGACAACCGCATTTTCAATAAATGCAACAACCCCTCATCGTCGTCGACTACGAGAATATTTTCTTGCTCCATAATCATCATGATTCCTTCTGCGGTTCGTTACGGTGTCGTCTCGGGACCTGGCACGGGAACCGTGGTCAATGGTGGACGTATCGGGCGCACCTTTTCCCGCATCTCCTGATCAATTCGCTTCAATGCCTCGAGTTGCGCAGAAAGCTCCTCGATCTTTCTGTCTCGCTCAGTAAGCTGTTTTTGCAGAGTTTGAATCGATACTGGGTCGGCTGACGTCTTTGCCGAGTCTTTCTTCGACAAAAGTGCCTCTAACTTATGATCTCGATCCGTCAACTCGCGCTGCAACGCCTCAATGGTCTCGGATTCGCCCTCCTTGGATGCACGAAGCTGTTGAATGAGTATCTCCTGATCAAGCAAGTCTCGCACCAAACGATCGGTAGTCACTGCTAACGAGGTGCTGACCTCCGCAAGAACTGGTGCTCTGAAAACGGCTTCCAGCCATGATCTGTTCCCAGGAGTAGGTTGTTGCAACAACGCCAGCCAGGCTTTGCTTGACGCAGCCAGCTGGCTCTTGGGAGCAAGAGCGACGACCTTCTTGAAATATTTCTCCGCAATTTCGCGGCTTTCGTACAGGCCAAGCAACCCGCGCGTAAAGTACACGTGATCGCAGGAACTCGATTCACCACATTTCAAGGCCACACTCTCTTGTCTTCTTGCAAACGATTGAAACAACTTAACTTCTCGCGGCTCTGCCGAAAAATAGGGAGGCGAGCCAGGTACTGGCGTTGTCCATGCCGTACACCCTACCAGCAAAAGAGAACTGATGAGGAGAGAGCATCTCGTCAGAGACACTGCTGTTCTAATCACGCGTGCCCTACCTTTTCCGGTTTTGCTAACCGTAGGATAAACCGTACAGTCACCCCCTTACCCTTCTCACTTTCGATCCAAATTCTTCCGCCGTGGGCCTCAACGACCTTCTTCACCAATGCCAAGCCCAACCCACTCCCCGCCGTATGCTTCCCTTTCGTGCGACCTTGATAAAACCGTTCAAAAATATGTGGGAGATCTTCTGGAGCGATCCCGGGTCCCGTATCCGAAACGGTCACCTCAAGCACTCCGGCTTGGAGGTCGGGTTTCACCTGCACCTTTACCACACCACCCTCAGGGCTGAATTTCAGAGCGTTTGACAGCAAGTTGTCGAGCACCTGTTCGAGACGAGATGCATCTGCCTTGACCCAGGAACGCTCCCCGATATTTTCCAGCACCAGCTGCACATGTTTGGAGTCCGCCAAAAGACGAACCTTGTTGATGGAGACTTCCCCGATTCGTTGGAAATCCACCGGGACGATGCGGTATTCCATCATCCCTGCTTCCATTTTTGACAAATCCAGAATCGTGGAAATCAGATGGATCAGCCGCCGGCTGCTGTCGGCCATAATCCGAAGGGTGGTTCGTTGCTCCTGAACGAGCGGACCTGGAATCTCATCGAGCAGGAGATGCGTGCCTTCTTGAATCGAGGCCATCGGGGTACGCAACTCGTGAGACACGTGCGCCAAAAACTCCGTTTTCATATCGTCTATTTCCTGCAACTTACTGCCCATCCAATTGACACTATCGACTAACTCCCGTAACTCCGCAGGAGCTTTGATCTGAAGGGACACCCTCAAATTGCCTTGCCCAATCTGTTTAATATGCCCTTGCAGCTGTCGCAGTGGACGCAAAATCGTATAGCTGGCGATACCGGCAAGTCCCACCCCAAACACCAACGCCACGAGGACTAATTGCTCCGTAACAGCCTCTGCTTGGGCGGCGCGGGCTCGAGATTCCGTCACCCCGACACTCACTCGAGCCTCGTGTAGATCGATATAGCCCTGAATCGAGGCGGACATCCGATCCATCAGATCATCACGTCGGTGTTCATACTCCGGAGTGGTCTGACGAATCTTCTTCTTGGTGGTCTCGAATTCATTCTGGAAAAGCTTCAACCGCTCCTTGAGCAATTCATCTGTCTGTTGCAGCAGCGTCAACCCCTGAGAAGAGCTTTCCTGCCCTCGCAGCAACTGAAGACTGCGCTGAAACTCATCCACCTCTTCGGTCAGATTCGTCAGAAAGGTGCGATCTCTCGTCGCATGGTATTTCTTTTCGCTGTTGAGTTGGGCATAGAGCGATCCCAACAGTCTCTTCGCGGATTCGGCAGCTGGATAATGGTAGGACGCCATCTGCGTGCTCATTGCCGTTAACTGCCGAAGCTGAAAGAGCGCATAAATATTGACTCCTCCCATGACCGTAATAATGATGAGAGACGTTATGATCAAACGCCAAAAGATCGAAAGTTGCATGAATCCGTACCGTGTCCTGACCACATCGCGAAGGAACAGAACTTAAGTGTAGGTTAATCCATACACTATTTCAGTTCCGAATCACAAGCCAAGAGCTATCAATAGTCCAAGATGTGTCTCAAGTTGGTACAGAGACCACTGCCATGAAACACCTCTCGATGACGCCCTATCGTGACTTCGGTCCTTACTGCTTCGTATTAGACTGGTGAGAAAATAAGCGTTGCCGTCTGGAGGACCCGTGAAGCAAGGCAAACAGATGGCCACGGAACAATAGGATGGCCATGGCCATCGGTGGGGTGAGGAGGAGGAGCACGATCCCTTGTCCTTCGGAATCAAATCCGACATAGGACAACCACCCCCCGATCGCGGTGAATGGGAGCAGCAGAATCTGGAAGAAGTCGAGACCGGCTCCTCGACCGACACGATCGGACAGCGAAAAAAACTCCAGCAGGCCGCTTGGAGAAAGCACCACCGGCAAAATAAGAATCGCGAATGGAAGAAACCACTCGATCCAATGCTCCAGGATGAATTGATAGGAGGTCTTCAGGACCTCCAGAGATGAATCGTGTCGGACTTGATAGATCACTTCCGGGGCCGGGTTCAGCAGGATAAACACCAGGAGTAGAAACGCGGATGAAAGAAATTGGCCGTACGGATTGGCTTGCATGCCCATATCGAGCAGCATTGTCGGAATCCACAACACGAACCCAACGCCGATGACATCCCAAAAGTAATGCCCAAAACTTTCCGTCACATCCGTGAACTGAATGGTCCTCGCGGCGCTAAGAGACTGCTCAATCAACCGGAGCGTCGCGCCAACCAGCAAAGCATTCACGATGCCCAGAATAAACCCGCCGGCGAACCCCAGCGGAGCGGCGATCCTCGATACCCCCACAAACAGTAGGGCGAACACCATGAGTGCGACCATCGTCATCCAACTTCGGATGAGCGAACGTCCCGTCGAAGACAAGACCTGTCGGTAGAGATGCAGCGTAGCTGACACGAGACTGACCATGCCGGTGCGTACCCTAATCGGGATTACCCAAGACGTCAAGAACTAGTCGCGTGGTCTGCAGGAAATATAATCGTAGTTGACTTACCCCGCCCGATGATTATCACGTAATTCAGCAAGCATGTCTGAGTACCTTTTTACAGGTGAATCGCCATGGATATGAATCGAATGACCATCAAGCTGCAGGAGGCCTTACAGTCCGCCTCTGGGCATGCGCAGCGTCGAAGTCATCAGGGCATCGACGTAGAACACGTGCTGTTGGCACTGCTCGATCAGGAAGGCGGAACGGCTCCGGCGCTGCTCGAAAGCGCCGGTCTCGCTCTGTCAGCCGTTCGACAAGCAGTCGAACAAGCCTTAGCCAAGCTGCCCCAGGTACAAGGCTCCGGCGCCTCTCCTGGTCAGATACATGTGGCCACCCGCCTCAACCAGGTCTTGGCCCATGCAGAGGACGAACAGCGATCGCTCAAGGATGATTTTCTCAGCGTCGAGCATATGTTATTGGCCATGGTCCAGGAAGGAGGGGTGCTCAAGAAATTGGGACTCACCCGAGACCGCCTCCTGTCCGGGTTGCAGCAGGTGCGCGGCAATCAGCGTGTCACCAGTCAGGACCCGGAAAGCACCTACCAGTCGCTGGTGAAATACGGGCGCGATCTGACTCAATTAGCCGGGCAAGGTAAGCTTGATCCCGTCATTGGGCGAGACGACGAAATCCGGCGAGTGATTCAAATTCTCTCCCGCCGCACGAAGAACAACCCCGTGCTCATCGGTGAACCGGGAGTCGGGAAAACTGCGATCGTGGAGGGGCTGGCGATCCGTATCGTCAAAGGCGATGTTCCAGAAAGTCTTAAACATAAGAAGCTCTTCGCGTTGGACATGGGATCGCTCATCGCCGGTGCCAAGTTTCGCGGCGAGTTCGAGGAACGGCTCAAGGCCGTATTGAAGGAAATTCAATCGTCTCAAGGTCAAATCCTCCTGTTTATCGATGAATTACACACGGTCGTCGGGGCCGGAGCGGCCGAAGGGGCGATGGATGCGGCCAACCTGCTGAAGCCGATGCTCGCACGGGGTGAGCTGCACCTGATCGGTGCCACGACGCTCGACGAATACCGAAAACACATCGAAAAAGATGCCGCGTTGGAACGTCGCTTTCAGACAGTCCTGGTCGACCAGCCATCCGTGGAGAACACCATTTCCATTTTGCGCGGCCTCAAAGAACGGTACGAAGTCCACCATGGCGTGCGGATCAAGGATAGCGCGCTCGTCGCCGCAGCGAAGTTGTCGCATCGATACATCTCAGATCGGTTTCTTCCGGATAAAGCAATCGACCTGGTCGATGAAGCAGCCGCTCGTCTTAGAACCGAGATCGACAGCCTTCCAGCGGAGTTGGACGAAGTGTCACGCAAGGTACTCCAGCTGGAAATTGAGCGGGAAGCGTTGAGGAAAGAGAAGGATCCGGCCAGTGCCGCCCGGTTGACCGCCATCGAAACGGAGCTGAGCGAAAAGCAACGCGACTTACAGGCCCTGAAAACTAGGTGGGAATCAGAAAAGGCCTCCGTCTCCCGGCTCCGTAAAACACGTGAGGCGATCGAGGATATCAAACTCAAGATCGAGCAGGCCGAGCGGGCCTACGACCTCAATCGCGTGGCGGAACTTCGGTACGGAGAACTGCCTCGGTTAGAACGAGAACTGGAGCTGGAACAGCAGCACCTGGGAAAGAAGCAGGATGAAACACGGTTACTGAAGGAAGAGGTCGATGAAGACGAGATTGCCGCCGTGGTCAGCCGGTGGACCGGTGTTCCGGTCTCTCGTCTCCTCGAAGGAGAAACCGATAAACTGTTGAAACTCGAAGAATTGCTGCATCAACGGGTGGTCGGACAAGAGGAAGGAGTCCGAGCCGTCGCAGATGCCGTGCTGCGTGCGCGATCGGGCATCAAGGATCCCAATCGCCCGATCGGCTCTTTTCTGTTCCTAGGCCCCACCGGTGTCGGCAAGACCGAATTGGCCCGTGCGCTGGCGACCATTCTGTTCGACGACGAAGGGAATCTGGTCAGAATCGACATGTCTGAGTATATGGAAAAGCACACGGTCGCCCGCCTCATCGGCGCGCCTCCCGGCTATATCGGGTACGAAGAAGGTGGCCAGCTCACCGAAGCCGTTCGGCGGCGCCCATTCTCGGTGATCCTATTCGATGAAATCGAGAAAGCGCACCACGATGTCTTCAATGTCTTGTTGCAAGTGCTGGATGATGGACGACTGACCGATTCGCAAGGCCGCACGGTCGATTTTAAGAACACGGTGTTGATCATGACCTCCAACATCGGCAGCCCCCATATCCTCGAAGCGCAGCAACACGGCGCGTCCCATGAGCAAGTGAGGACGGTTGTGATGGGCGAGCTGCGGCAACATTTTCGCCCGGAATTCTTGAACCGAGTGGATGAACTCGTGGTCTTCCATCCACTCGGCACCGAACACTTGATCAAGATCGTAGAAATTCAGCTGGAACGTCTCCGCAATCGATTGGCCGAGCGGCGGATTCCCCTGGCAATCAGCCCGTCCGCGCTCAAGCACCTGGGAGAACGTGGCTATGATCCGGTCTACGGAGCCCGACCGCTCAAACGCCTCATTCAGCAGGAATTAGAAACACCGATCGCGAAGTTGCTGATCAAAGGCGAGTTGCGGGACGGGGATACCGCGTCGTTCGATGTGAAAAACGGGACCCTTGTCGTGGTGCCGATCGTAGCATCACAGGCCAACCCCTAAGACATGAACGTGCGTTGTGAGGGCCCTGAGGATGTTGAAAAAGCTCGTCCAGCAAGGCCCGCAGCAAGCGAAAGGCCGAGGCGTACGAGGCTGGCGGGTTTTTGCAGCATCCTCAACCTAGCCGATAGACACAGCGCCCCCTTTGGCATCATGCATGAGTCCGCTCTTCTGCTGCTTCTCAAGCTTCCACTCCGTCGGCGATACGTGGAAGAGGTGGCCTTTCATCGTGTGAAACTCCCCGCGTGACAAAGACACTACATCGAGAGCCTTCACGTCGAACTGGAGAAGAATCTTGCCGGACTCGGCTTCCTTCATTGACACACTCTTATCCGTCTTCGTCAATTCATAGGCGCGCCGTTCGTTGAACATCATGGTGCTGTCCACCACCTTGGCCAGCATCCGGCCATTCAAGTCAAACAGCGCAAAGTTCACCAACAGTATCCCCGTTGAGGAGTGGCGGGCGACTTGGATTTGCGGTACACCCTCGACTTCGATGGTGCCATTTGAATTCTTGTAGAGATTGGAGCCTATTTCAATATCCATATTGATTTAAAGTACAGAGAGCTGGAGGTATGTGAATACTCAGCACATGTTCGGATCTACAGAGAATTAGGACTTTTTGATTCGATCGAGAATCAACGCAATACAGCCCCCCAACAACCCACCGCCCATGATGGTGGTCAGCAACTCAACCAGTTTCAGCTCCCACACAGACCCCTGAGCCTGCATCACTTCCCTGACGCCCCCTTGCACCATGATGACGGCGAGCGCCATTGTGGCTCCCACCACAAACCACCACAGAAAGACTTTCGTCGACGTCACCGAAACCTCACAGCTCGGGATTACGGTCAAATGAACGGTATTGAATGGCTTCCGCGATGTGCACGGTCTCAATCCTCTCCAAGCCGGCCAAATCGGCAATGGTGCGCGCAACCCGTAAGATGCGGCCATGCGCTCGCGCCGACAGCCGCAACCTCGCCATCGCCTGCTCCAGCAATTCCTGAGCGGGCTGATCGAGCCCACAATACCGCTTTATCATCCGCGGCTTCAACTGCGCATTCGTATAAATTCCATCGGATCGGTACCGTCGTCGCTGACGCGCTCGAGCTGCGACGACACGCGATCGGATCGCAGCTGATCCTTCTGGTGCGGGCAGTTCGGTACGGAGCTCTCGCACCGGAACAGGCGGCACATCCAGATGGATATCCAGCCGATCCAGCAGCGGCCCGGACAGTTTCGCGCGATACCGGCGAATTTGAGTGACGGTACAAATACAAGGTCTGGTTCGATCTCCGTAATATCCGCAGGGACAAGGATTCATTGCGGCAATCAGCATGAACCGAGCCGGATATTTCAGGGTTCCGCTGGCTCTGGTCAGGACCATATGTCCATCTTCCAACGGTTGCCGCAATCCCTCGAGCACACCCCGTTTGAACTCAGGAGACTCGTCCAGAAACAGCACGCCATTATGCGCAAGGGAGACTTCCCCGGGCTTCGGAACGGTGCCTCCTCCGACAAGACCGGCATCGGAGATGCTGTGATGAGGAGCGCGGAATGGCCGCACCGTCAGCAAGGGCCGGTCCGGAGCCAGTTGCCCGGCGACGCTGTGAATACGAGTCGTTTCTATGGCCTCTTCTGATTCCAGCAGCGGAAGAATCGAGGGGAGTCGACGTGCCAACATCGTCTTGCCGGAACCAGGTGGACCGACCATCAGCACATTGTGTCCACCTGACGCAGCCACTTCCAGTGCCCGCTTGGCATGGTCCTGCCCACGGACGTCGCAATAGTCCTCGTCTTCTGCCGTCCTGGCAGACTCCAGCAACGCATGGTTCGAACAGCTCGGCACAATGGTTTGATTTCCCTTTAGAAACTCCACCGCTTCAGGGAGGCTATGGAGTGGATAGGCGCTGATACCGTCCACCAGTGCAGCTTCAGCACCATTGTCAGCCGGCAGCAGCAGGTCATATCCGGCCCGGCAGGCGAGCGCAAACGAGAGCGCGCCCATGATCGGTCTCACACGGCCGTCCAACGAAAGTTCTCCGACCAGAACCCGCTTGTCCACCATCGACTGTGGG
The DNA here is from genome assembly GCA_029865345.1 of Nitrospira sp. Lineage (GTDB taxonomy): Bacteria > Nitrospirota > Nitrospiria > Nitrospirales > Nitrospiraceae > Nitrospira_D. The sequence continues at coordinate 9,248 of JAOUHD010000057.1, read as the reverse complement.
ATCACCTCTTCGGCGACGAGAATCCCAACGGCGATCGCAAGATCAAGTCCCGATCCCTCTTTTTTGACTCCAGCGGGTGCGAGATTGACAGTAATCCGTTTGGCAGGAAAGTGAAATCCCGTGTTCTTCAGCGCAGAACGCACGCGGTCACGACTTTCTTTGACCGTGGCATCAGGCAGGCCAACGACCGAGAATTGCGGAAGGCCACCGGAGATATCGACCTCGACATCCACCAGATGCGCATCGAGCCCGACGAGTGCCGCGCTCCTCACCTTGGCGAGCATGACCACACTGCCTTTCTGTAACGACCGCAGCCAAATCTGGTAATTATAGGAAGTCCCTACGGAGCTTTCAATAGAGGGCCGGCTGCCAAGTCCTCTATTGCAGGCTGTTTAAAAACTCCTTTTACTCCTGTCGCCACGACACGTATCGAGGTTTTTGACGACACCAACTAGCTCCGCAGGATGCTCAAAAAGTCCGTCCAGCAAGGCCGCAGCAAGCGAAGAGGTGAGGCGTACGCTTCGGTACGTTGAGCCTCTGAGCGACGCGAGAACGCCGCTGGAGGGACTTTTTGAGCATCCTGCTAGCACCGCTCGTACCGACTCTGTCATAATCCGCCCATGCGTTTCTGGTACTCCTCAGAGGGAACGGTCCCTTCAATTCGATCACCATCCACCTGGCTGGTTCGCCTGATCATGGCCGTCAGCCTCGTACTCTTGTCCTTCCCAATAGAACAGGCTTCAGCCTTTTCGGAAAGCCAATCCCCTGTAATTCCGACGCAACAGTCAAAGCGCGCATCCCCGTATGTCGGATCGGCCATGGCCGTTCTCGCAACACTGGAACAGGCGCAGGTGCTTCCGCCTGAGGGCAGCCGAGAAGCTGATCGTATCATTCAGTCCGTCATTCAGCTTCAATCTGCTTTCGCCACAGGTACAGATGGGGGTTTGCAGGATTTCGCGCACCGTGCCGTGACCGCCAAGCACGGCGAGAACACATCAACAGTCCTGAAACGATTTCGCTCAAGCGGATGGACCGCGGAGATCCTGGAGGCGCTCGCGGACGCAGACCTGCCGACAGCGGTTGAAGAACAACAGCAACTGGCAACCGGACTGAGACGGTTCAACCTGTCCGTCGATGATTTCACGCGGCTCATGCAGCTCGTAAAAGATGGCCGGTCGGCACTCGCCGCGCGTGGGAACACGTTTGAAGAGATCTACACCTCCCGACGCAACGCCATGCCGGGAGCGGGGGGACGATAGGCCTTGCAAGTTTCTGGTTTCTAGCTCATATCGCACACCTAATTTACAAGGAGGAACACATGGCAACGAGAGCCTACATTCTCATCAAGGTCAAAGCGGGCAAAACTAAAGATGTCGTCGCCACGCTGAAGCGCATGCCCGGAGTCGAACAAGCTCATTCCTGTTTCGGCCGTCCGGATATTTTCCTCTTTATCAGCGTCCAGGATGAACGAGCACTGTCCGACGTCGTCATCACCAAGATCCATTCAGTCGACGGCGTCGAAGAAACCGATACTCACATCGTCGCGGAATGAGACGGGAGAACAGGCAGGGTGACCGGCGCACCACCATCTTGCGCTGAGCGGTAACAAGCTTCGGCAATTTCCACCGCACGGAACCCATCTTCGCCCGTGATGGGCATCGGTGTGTCGTCGTTCACGGCCTGCAAGAACGCCGTGAGGGTGGCCAGGACCGTCTGAGCTGGAGGGAGATCGACGTCGGTTGTACCGGCTTGGTCAACGCAATGGAGCCGGCGCTGGCCCCAATCGGCTTCCAGTCGCCCCTGCGAACCGCTCCATACTGCTCGCCCGACACGCCCCGTCGGCACCCGTGCGATTTCGATTCGGCATACTGTTCCTCCCCCAGTGGTGAGGTCAACAGAGGCTGAGGTTTCCGGCGCAAGCTGTGGGAGGACGTCCATCGTACAACGCACTGTGGATATTTCTTCACCAGTCAGAAATCGAACCAGGTCGAGCATATGCACTCCGATTTCCAGCAGGGCTCCCCGCTTGCCATAGCCGTCGGCATGGTCAGGAGCCGTTGGTTTGAGCTCGATCCGGCTGATCAAGTCCAATCGTTCCGACCGCCCGATCCGATGCCGCAAAGTCTTCATCTGCTGAATCGTATTGTCGAACCGGAGAGTCTGCGCCGTCATCAACGGCACCTCCGCCTCACGAGCTAGGACGACCATCGCCTGGGCATCGGCTGCGGTGGTTGCCAGCGGTTTTTCAATCAAGAGGGGTTTGCGGGCCTGGACCGCCACCCGACAGATATCCAGAGAAAAGATTGGAGGCGTGACGACAATGATCACATCGACCAGGGGATCGGCAATCAGCGACTGAGGCTCTTTGTACACTGTGACCGAGGAGGCTCCGGGAAGATCAAGCCCCTGTTCGGGATGCTGTCGGCAGATGGCCCTGAGACAAGCAGTGGGCAGATCGTGCACGATGTGCCGGGCATAGCGCATCCCATGCCGACCCACACCGATCAATCCCACACCGATGCGATCCTTATTCACGCAACCTCACAGAGCCGCCACTGTAAAACGGCGTGGCACATCCGTCAATGGCACTCATTTGACATTCCCGGAAGGAGCTTCATATAGTACGATCATGTTGGGAACAAAGCCGCTCCAATAGAATATTCCAACCATGTCCACCACTCACGCGACACCGTTCACATTAGAACAGATCGGAACAGGAACAGCCCGCTTCCCAAGCGGCGTGCCCATCCCCACGCACACCGATCAGATGGTTGACCCCTACTTCAAGAGCAAAATGCCGAAGGAGCACCAAATCGATTCGTTGCTCTTCTGGCCGCAACAACCGGGGACCTATCCAGGGCTTGTCCTGTTGCATGATTGGTGGGGATTAACGGGACAGATAAAGGATGTGGGCGCTCGACTGGCCTGTGAAGGATATGCAGTGATCATCCCCAATCTCTACGGCCGGTTGGGAGGAATGGTGACCGCTAATGATGACGTGGCGGCCGCGCTGCAGGAACGTCAGAACGACGCGCATGTCATCACGGATATCAATTCCTGCTGTGAATACCTGAATACAACCCACTTCGTGAAGAAAAACATTCATGGAGTCGTCGGCTACGGAATGGGCGGATCCTATGCGCTCCGTTTTGCCTGCCATCGAAAACGGTTGCGGGCGGCCGTCTCCTACTACGGCAAGCCGGTCACGCCCAAAGAGCTGATGAAAGACCTCTTTTCATCGGTGCTCTATCACCAGGCAGGGAAGGACACCTGGGCAACGCAGGACGACGTCGAGCAACTGCGCAGCGCCGCCGCCGAATATGCCAAGCGCGTCGAGATTCATCGCTACCCTGAGGCGGCCCACGCCTTTTGCAACGAGATGAAGCCAACCTCCTATGATCCGAACGATGCGGCCCTCGCCTGGGAACGAACCGCGATTTTCTTAAAGTCTTGCTTCCAAGGAACATGACCCACAGCACACGGTCTCCGCGCAACCAAACTCTCGCACACTCGATTCTCGCCAGCCCACCTCGTCGTCGCCGGGAACTCGGCGTACGTTGGAATGCCACGGCGGTGTTTCTTGCAATCATCATGGGGATCTCCATTCTCCTATCGTCCCCTCCGGTCCAAGCGGAAGACGCATCGCCGATGCTGCTCTCTCAGATGATCTCACAAAAAGGGAACCAACTCGCATCGATCGATTCAGATGCAAGTGCCCAAGCGCTATTTACCTCAACTATGGGTCCTGCTCTCGGTCTCAACGATGCGGCAGGAGCCGTCGGAGCCAAACGACTTTCAAGCAAATTGGTCAAGGAGTTGCGCCTGGCTGAATTGTCCCAATCCATCTCTGAACTGATGGCAGCGATGGCGGTCTGGCAGTTTGCTGATTCGATCGGCCATGAGGAAACGCCTTCTACGACCAGCACCTCCCTGCACGCCACACAGCAGGATTGGGTAACGAGCCGCAGCAAGGTCACCTCACTCTCCGACCTGTTCCGACTCATCCAGACAGATCCAAGCACAGGACCATCTCAAGCGACAGTCCCGCCGAAGACTACGGAGCTGTTACTCGCTGCGAACCGTACTGCGCTTGAAGCCAGTCAAAAGACGACCGCCGCGTGGTGGGACATCTATGAGTGGAAGGAACGGATCCGGCAGGCCAAAGGCCGGGCTCGACTGTGCGGGACATGGCAATGGACCATTCACAACCACCAGAAGCACGGAGAACAGAAGTCCACCATCATGTTCCCCCCACTCGGACAGGTCTCGGCTCAGGCCGCGGCACCGACCGAGATCATCATCCTGGGAGATGCCATTTACTTGCGCTGGGAGCATAACGGCCAGCTCCAAGAGGACAGTCTGCTGTTCATCAAGGACGATGCGAAGATCGAAGGGTCGTTCGTGAACAACATGGGAGGATGGGGACCGATCAGCGCCAAACGCACGGCCCCTTGTCAGCCTTAGCAGGTTGTTGAAAAAGGCCTCCAGCTTTGTTCTCGCATCGCTCAAGGCCTCAACGTACCAACCGCGTACGACTCGGCCTTTCGCTCACTTCGGCCTAGCTGGAAGGCCTTTTTGAACATCCTAATTTATCTCCTTTTTATCTCCTTCAACATCCTGCCCCACGCCAGGTGCGCCAAGCCAACACCGCCCACCCTACGATGAACAGCGCTCCACCGATCGGCGTCACCGCTCCGAGCCAACGTATGCCCAACAACGACACGCCATACAGACTCCCGGAAAATAACACCATCCCCACCAAAAACAGCCAGCCCGCTTTGGCCGCTCCCGCGTCGCGGCTGATCCGCACCGCAAACCCACTCAAAACCATGCCGAAGGCATGATACATCTGATAGCGGGTCGCTGTATCGTAGACGGCCAACATTGGTGGCTCCAGGATCTCCTTTAGCATATGAGCGCCGAATGCTCCGGCTGCCACGCCGAGTCCGGCACAGAGACACCCAACAACGACCAACCGCCGAGATGAGGCATCGACATCCATCGGACACTCCCCACTGATATATCGGTTGCAGCCCTAGTAGGCTGCGGAAAAACTCATGTTGACCTGTGTCGCCATCACGGATATTGAGGCGTGAGACGACGTTGAATAGTCATGCAGGGTGCGCAAAAAGGCTGTCCAGCAAGGCCGCAGCGAGCGAAGAGGCGAATCGTACTCTGGGCCGTACGTTGAGCCTCTGAGCGATGCGAGAACGCCGCTGGCAGCCTTTTTCCGCATCCTGCTAGGCGATCATACGCGATCTCACCCGAATACTCCATCTAGCGCATCGTGGCCGATGACCGTTCCCCGTACGCGTATGCTATAGTTTTCCTATGGATCGACACAGTGTAACGAAACTGTTCCTTTCGCTCTCCACCCTGCTACTCATGGTGGGAAGCGGGTTTGCTTCGGCTGAATCCCCACAGACAGAGCGCAACAAAGGCCTGACCGTCGAAGACCTCGCTCGCGGGGTACGGAGCGCCGCGCAGAACATCGAAAAAGAAATCCCCAAGATCGGACCGGCGATCGGCAAAACCTTCACCTCCATCACCGGAAATAGTTCGGAAAAGAAACCAACTCAGCGACACACCTCTGCCAAGAAATAGCCCTCGATCCCGCCCAAGAGGGGTACGTACAAATCTGCCTTTGATTCTTTCTCTCGACTCCTGTATGTTGTGTTTCGATTTTCATTGACAGGACGCACAGGCGACCCCCACTTCTCACGATGAAGCGCCTGTGTCACTCAAAGACATCAGGGGGATCGAACAGACTCATCTACAAGAGGATCGCCATCATGTGGGACAAAAAACGAGAACTCGAAGCGGACGATGCAAATTTTACGGTTCTAGGGAAAGACGTCACTTTCAAAGGCATTGTCCATTTTCACAGCACCGTTCAAATCGATAGTTCCATCGAAGGAGAAATCCACGCCAAGGGCATGTTGGTGATCGGCGAAAATGCGCTGATCCGAGGCTCGATCATTGCCGAATCCGTTGTCTGCCGAGGGAAAATCCAAGGGAACGTCACCGCGAGCAGCAAGATCCAGCTCCTCAAGCCGGCGGTCCTGCTCGGCGATATTGCCTCCCCGTCGTTTTCACTGGAAGAAGGCGCGTTCTTTAAAGGATCCATCGACATGGGTTCCCATCCGGTGGTCGATGAACTCCAACAGTCGACCGTGGTGCTCTCTGATTATTCGCCGCGGCTCAACTCATCGCGCCCTGTACTGATTGAAAGCGAATAAGGGAGCTGATGCTCCCCCACGTCGTTTTTTCTGTCCGGTGATCGCCACTTCATTCGATCGAACATAGTTACCGCAGCTCGTATCCAACCTCTTCCCGCTTGCCTCACCCTTCTGTAAGATACCGCCCTGACCGTTCGCCACCCGGGAGGCTTGCCGATGGCTCGAACCTCTGCATTCCGTTCGTTCGCACGATTGATGACAGCCGCCTTGCTGGCCGAGCGTCAGGGCTGCTCGGCTGACGATGCCGTCGGAGCGCTGCAAGAACTGACTCAGGCTCAGGCTTCTCCAACGCTTTCCCGTCGCCAGTTTCTGCTCGGCGCCGGGGCGACCGGTGCAACACTTGCCTTCGGGACAATCACGGATTTTCCACTCCGCGTGGCTGATGCCAAACCACTCCCCTCTTCACTCTCAGTCGGCATCGTCGGTGCAGGGCTCGCCGGATTGGCTTGCGCCGATACGCTCAAGACCCGTGGCATCCGAGCCTCTGTTTATGAAGCGTCAGATCGAGCAGGCGGCCGCTGCTGGTCATTGCGAGGTGTCTTCCCAGGTCAGGTCGCAGAACGCGGCGGCGAACTCATCGACAATCTCCACAAGACGATGTTGGGCTACGCAAAACGATTTGGGCTTCGGCTTGAAGATGTCAATAAGGAGCCAGGAGAGGTGTTCTACCACTTCTCTGGCCAACGGTATTCAGACGCAGCTGTCGTGGCCGAGTTTCGCGATTTCGTCTCAGTGATGCGGCATGACCTCAATCGCCTCTCGCGAGAAGTCACAGCCAGTTCCTTTACACCAGACGATGTTACCCTCGACCGTACGAACCTGCTGGCCTATCTGGAGGGACAGAACGGAGCCGGCGTCTCGGCAGGGCCGATCGCCAAGGCTGCCATCATAGCCGCCTATGAGGCTGAGTATGGGCTGGAGGCTGCGGAGCAGAGCTGTCTCAATTTTCTCCTCTTCATTCACGCCGACCGCCGCTCGAAATTCACTCCGTTCGGTGTATTCAGCGACGAACGTTATCATCTGCTGGATGGCAACGACCGGATCATCGAAGGACTGACGCGCGAACTTACTGGACAAATCACGTATGATGCCAGGCTCGTGCGGGTCCGCAAGTTGAGCGATGGACGTATCGAACTCACATTCCAGCAAGGTTCCCGTACTGTAACCTTCACACACGATATTGCCGTACTTGCCATCCCTTTCACCACGCTCCGTGAAGTCGAACTCGATGCGAGTCTCGTGATCCCTACGAATCAACTCACGACGGTTCGCGAACTGGGCTACGGCACCAACGCCAAGATGATGGTCGGCTTTTCTAGCCGCCCCTGGCACTCACTGGGAGCGAACGGGACAGCTTATGCGGATCTCGCAAATATCCAGACCACGTGGGAAACCAATCCATCACGCGGCACAGCAACCAGAAGCGTGCTGACCGACTATTCCAGCGGACAGCGAGGCGCAGGCTTAAATCCAAATGCAGTTCAAGCTGAAGCTCAGCGATTCTTGACCGATCTGAATCAAGTCTTTCCTGGTACGCTTGGAGCCGCAACCCTGATGCAGGGACAGTACCTGGCACATCTCGAACATTGGCCATCGAATCCGTTCATGAAAGGCAGCTATACCTGCTACAAACCAGGGCAGTTCACGACGATGGCCGGCTTGGAGGGCATCCCCGCAGGCAACCTCCTGTTTGCCGGGGAACACACGAACTCGTTCTATGAATGGCAGGGCTTCATGGAAGGGGCAGCGCTGTCCGGCATCGCGGCAGCACAATCGATCTTGGCCATGGCTAAGGTACGGTTATAACCCTCTGACTTTGAACGTAACCACAGCTGTCTTACCCGTCTCTCATCTCTCGCACGATGGATGATGGAGGTTTGTGGCATCACCGTCTTCGCTGAGTTCCTACCCAATCCCAAGACCGAGCCAGACATCTAGACCCTATTGACAAATAGGGCCTAGCGTATCTATCAGCAGCCCCACATTTCCCTAACCAAACGGGGCATATCTTTGATCTTCCTTCGGCACTACTATCCCGCCGCGTTTGAGTACGTAGTGTGAATTTAAAGGGCAGTCTGATCGAGCTGGTAGTTCTGGGGAGGGGCGAGTGAATCCATTTAGATACTCCCTGAATCGAAAGAGATTCACCCGGCAGGCCTCTATTTCTCAGGGAACAGCACAATGCTTGGGAATGTACGTAGTTCCTGCGAACTCATCGTTGGTCCGTTCCTTGCTGAAAGGAACTCACATGAGGTTGCACAACTTGTTGATCGCCGACCACCACGATCGATCGGACTTGTTCAGGCGTACATTAAGGTTCCAACGACGCGATTGACGTCACATTACTTTCTTGCTTGAGGGATATTCTATGCGCGCATCACTGTGGTTGGACGTCGGTAGGTGGTTGCTCCTATTGCTCACGGTCACGCTGAACGCCCGGTGAAATTCCGCGCGGCGCAACGCGGGAATGGGCAAGGCGATAGGTCAATCATCAGACCTGACGCCATTATGAAGCCACTATTGAGCAATCCAACTCCGAACTAAATGAGGTGTACTATGCCAAACCAAAATGCACCTTCTCGATTAGCCGTGATGGCCCAAACTCTGATGCAACAGCTTTCGCTGGTCTCACGTTTTCGACAATTCTCAAGAGGCAAGTCGGCACACATTGGGAACCCATGGAGATTCCAACCCCAACAACTGCGCTTAGTAATCCTGGCTCTCACCGCAATTGTCCTAAGCCATGAAACTGTGCAGGCACAAAACTCTCCGGCTATGGGCGTTAGTCCAAAGCAGCTTGCCTTTGCAGCTGTGGAGGGAGGAGACAACCCCGGCAACAAGACATTAGACATAGCTGGAGAAAATTTGAGCTGGACAGCAAGCTAAAGTGGACCCCAAATTTGAGACACCGGTTTAAGCTGTTGTCCCAGGAGGATGATGGCATGAGTGACGGCAAGAAGCGCACGGTGCATAGCGCGGAGTTCAAGGCGAAGGTTGGGATGGAAGCGG
>JAOUHD010000056.1 GCA_029865345.1 Nitrospira sp. | reverse complement strand
GTTCGGCTATCGGCATCTGTGGGCCGTGCTGCGTGGCCAGACGCCCCATCGCGTGAACAAGAAGGCCGTGTATCGGGTACTCCGGCAGAAGAAGTGGTTGGTGCATCAGCGGTCGCGCACCCCGCGACCGCGCGTGCAGGGCTGGATCAGCCAAGCCAGCCGCAGTAATGAACGGTGGGCGATGGACGTGACGCATCTTCCGTGTGGGCAGGACGGCTGGGCCCATCTTGCCGCCGTGATTGATTGCCATGATCGGGAAATTGTGGGCTACGAGTTCGCATTACGAAGTCGGGCGCAGGAAGCCGAGCGCGCCGTCGAAGCCGCCTGTCTCCAGCGCTTCGGCACGCTCCGGCCTGCGAACGCGCCGGTGCTCCGCAGCGATAACGGGCTGATTTTCCAGAGCCGCCGGTTTCGCCAGGCCTGTCGAGACTATCGGTTGCAGCAGGAGTTCAGTACACCCTATACGCCCGAGCGGAATGGGCTGATTGAGCGGTCCTTTCGAAGCTTGAAAGACGAGTGTGTCTGGCAGCACACGTTCCAGACGTTTGAGGAGGCACGGCGGATCATTCGGGACTGGGTCCACTGGTACAACGAGGACCGGCCCCATCGCGCCCTGGGGTATCGGAGCCCGGTCCAATATCGCGCGCAATAAGCAACCCAGGTGGCTTGATTTCAGGGGAGCACTACACTCTCGGAGGAAGGGGGTACTGAAACCATAAAAGAGAACGGTGTGTCGTTATGAGAATTGAAGGAAAAGCCGGTGCCAATTCAGGTACTCACAGCGCCAAGGACAACGTGGAAAGTCGACTGGTTGTAGGAGAAGGTCTCGCATACGAGTCACCGTGAGCTCGGATGTCGAGAGCCGACCTGTGACCCAAATCGCTCCGTCCTGATCCGTACGAAAGACCGTACTATGTTGATCTTGATACGCTTGCAGTACCGATTCCACCGGGTGTCCATACGGATTCGCCGCACCGACTGAGACCACTGCATATCGTGGGTGGAGTTGCTGAATCCAGTCTACATCGAGTGAGCTACGCGCCCCGTGATGAGGCACCTTCAGGACGGTCACCGGTTGGGATCCTGCCTCGTTCAATCGCTTCAAGCCGGCCGTTTCAATATCAGCGGCAAAAAGAATGGAAGAGGGTCCACACTGCAGCCGCGAGACAATGGACAGATTGTTCAAGAGTGTCCCGGTAGGGGGCTGAGTTAACTCACGGGCCACTGATGCTTCAGGCGGATTGAGAATGCCGAGTCGGCACTGACCGGACCCTAACAGGTCTTGGCCACGCACAGCGATGCGGTGATCGATCCGCTGATCACGAAGAGCTGCGGTGAGGTCTTCAACGAATTGTTCAGAACGTTCTATCCCTCCACCCCAATATTGCCCGACTGAGAGATGCCGGAGCACCCAAATCAATCCACCAACGTGATCCAGTTGTTGATGTGTGCCAATGACATGGTCCAGATGACGAATTCCACGGCTCCACAGAAACGGTGCGACGACATTCTTCCCCATGTCGAATCGTTCATACCGTCCGCCGCCGTCGATAAGAACGGCCTGACCATCCGGCAACTCAACAACGGCACTATCTCCTTGTCCGACATCAAGAAATGTGACACGCCACCGATCGCCGTCCGCTTGCGACACAGATGGACTCAGCCACCAACCGATCAATATCATCGTCAACCCGGCGCTTGCGACTCGGATGCGCCACGGCATTGCCCGAAAGCTTGCCACAAGTAACCCGGCGTAAAATAGGGCGATCGTCGGCATTGACGGTGCGGCCACATGCCACTCCCCTCCTGGGAAGCGGGCACACCATTGCAATCCAAGCACCATCAATCCGAACAACTGCTCCATCACTGGGCCAAGGATCAAAGACTCGGCCCCCGTCATAATCGCCCACAGAGCCACAAACAGGCCCAAGGGCACCAAGATAATACCGGTGAACGGGACAGCGATCAGATTGGTCATGATGCCCATCCACGGAACCTGATTGAAATAGAGCATAACCAATGGCAACGTCGCCACGGTCACAGCCCCGCTCATCAACAGCACTTGGAGCGCATGGCTCATGAGACGGTCTCTCAGATGACTGTCGCCCCCTGCCACATCGGCGCTTGCCGATGATGATGTGATGATGATCATTCTGACCATCGCGAGTACGGACAGAAATGACAGTTGAAAGGAAATGTCGAAGATGGCACGGGGATTATGCAAGAGGATCGCCAACAAGGCCACCGCCATCGCATGACCCAGATGGCGTTCATACCCGAGCCACATTGCGATCATCGCCAACGTAATCATTACGAGTGATCGCATGGTCGCCAACTCGGCTCCCGCCAGCAAGGCATAGAGTGCGACGGTGGGCCAGGCGAACAGGATGGCAATCTTCGATGGCGTGACGGTTCGAGAAAGGGACAATAAGAGAGCAGCGGGAAGCCCAAGCACAAGTCTTCTCAGCAACCAAAAGGCCACGATGGCCACCAGCCCAAGATGTGAACCGGAGATCGAAAGCAAATGGACTGTTCCGGTCACCATGAACCAATCTTGGAGCTCTTGGGCAAGATAGCCTCGCTCACCAATGATCATGCCCAGAAACAGCCCTCGTGTGGGTTGGCTCAATGTGTTGAGTGCTGCCGCACGTATCGAGGCCCTCCAATGATCGATCCGGCTCCATACGCTCCACAACCCAATTGGGGTCTCTGTATCTAACAACGTCACCGCCTGAGCACCGGTCACCGTGGTCATACGGTCGATACCTTGACGTTCCACATAGGCAGCATAATCGAATCCACCAGGATTCAAGAACCCTCTTGGACGGTGTAGCTTTCCCCGAAACGCAATATGGTCGCCATGATGAAGCGTAATACCCGGGTCGCGCCATACAAGGCGTACGCGTTTGGCTTGAGAATCAGACTCATCCGTTAGAACCAAGATTGTCTGACGCCCTACACTATGTTGGACTGGAGCGATAACCCGACCGTTGACCGAGGCCTGAACCGTCTCATGAAGTGGCGGTAACGTCGGGCGAGGTTCCGACGTCGGAGTGGCAAGACTCCAGTAGACGACTCCCAAGAGGAGAGTAGAATACAGGAGCAGTGCGGAGCGTGAGTCGACATGCCCGGCTCGCTCAAGAAGGCTGAATCCAACGGCGATGCCGGCCAGCAGCACGATGATGGAGAGTGGGAAAAAGGAGAGCTGTGACCCGCACAAAAGACCGAGGACAAACACTGCAGCGAGGGACGGGAGCATGCGGTTCCCTCATATCCCGGGGAGGAGAGAAGAGACTCAGCCGATGTGCTTTCGCACAACCCTGGCAAGATCCTCAGCCACTTCCTTGACCATGGTGGACTGTTCTCCTTCCACCATGATCCGCAACAGCGGCTCTGTCCCGGAATATCTGATGAGGACTCGCCCACATCCGTTCAGGCGACGTTCGCTCGCTTGGATGGCGCAATCAATGTCGGGAATCGATTCCAATCGTGGCTTCTTCGTAACCTGCACATTCACCAACACTTGCGGTACAGCCGTCATCGCCTGAGCTAACTCGGAGAGCGGCTTCTTGGTTCGCTTCACCAAGGACAATATCTGCAGGGCCGAGATGAGGCCGTCTCCGGTTGTATTATGGTCGAGAAAGATGAAATGTCCTGATTGTTCTCCTCCAAAGTTATAGCCCTCCGCCAACATTCGTTCGAGCAGATATCGATCACCAACCGGCGTCCGAATCAGCTTGATGCCCGCTTTCGACATCGACAACTCCAGCCCAAAGTTGCTCATCACGGTTCCCACCAAGGTTTGCTTGGCAAGGAGCCCGCTTTGATGAAGATCCAAGCCTAAGGCCGCCATGACATGATCGCCATCGATGACCGTTCCTTGCTCGCAGACAAAGACGGCTCGATCGGCATCGCCGTCCAATGCGATTCCAAGATCGGCTTTGTGGCGGAGCACTTCCTCCTGAAGCAACTCAGGATGAACTGCGCCACACCTGGCATTGATATTCATCCCGTCTGGTTTATTGCCAATGACCTCAATCGTGGCGCCTAATTCTCTGAGCACCGTCGGAGCCACATTGTATGCCGCGCCATTTGCACAATCGACGACGAGCTTGATCCCCTGAAAATCCAAGTCTTTGGGTAACGACCGCTTTGCAAATTCAATATAGCGCCCCGCTGCATCATCGATGCGGTAGGCTTTCCCGATGAGGTCTGCCGTCGGACGAAGATGGCTGATTTCATCCGATACGATCAGCTCTTCAATACGCGCTTCGACTTCATCTGGGAGCTTAAATCCGTCCTTTGAAAAAAACTTAATGCCATTGTCTTGATACGGATTGTGCGATGCCGAAATGACCACTCCTGCATCTGCCCGTAGGCTTCTGGTCAAGAATGCGATCGCCGGCGTGGGCATCGGCCCGACTAGCAGCACATCCACCCCCATCGAACAGATACCTGCCATCAACGCAGATTCAAGCATATACCCGGAAATACGGGTGTCTTTACCGATGACGATCTGATGGCGGCCCGCTCGTCGCATGAAAATATGCGCGGCAGCCCGTCCAAGCTGCATCGCCATTTCACTGGTCATGGGATCGAGATTGGCTACGCCTCGCACGCCGTCCGTTCCGAATAATTTACGCATCATGCTCCTCCCGGCAAGACGACCAGCGTGGATTCAACGCGGCAGCCATCTTGATTACATCAATCATCATGGCAACATCATGGACACGCAGAATGTGAGCGCCGCGCTCAACCGCCAGTGCCACCGCCGCTGCGGTCCCCCATTCTCGATGCTCAACCGGCCGTTCAACCACGTTCCCAATAAACGCCTTCCGTGACAGACCAACCAATACGGGGTGGTTCAATGCCGCGATTGCGGATAATCCATCCAGAAGCTTAAGGTTATGGTTCACCAGCTTACCAAAACCAAAGCCTGGATCAAGCACGATGTTCGTTCCGGCAATCCCTGCACAGAGAGCCATTTGCACACGTCCCTCAAGAAAGCGTACCACTTCGCCGACCACGTCGGAATACTGTGGTGATTGTTGCATTGTTTGCGGAGTCCCTTGCATGTGCATCAGAACAACTGCCGCATCGAAGCGGGCAATGACCGACGCCATGGCAGGATCTTGCCGCAGTGCGCTCACGTCGTTGATGATCGACGCTCCACAATCCAGGGCGACTTCAGCGACTCGCGACTTGCTGGTATCGATCGAGATTGGGACCGACACACGATGGACCAGACCCTTCACAACTGGGATAACGTGAGCCAGTTCATCCTGTTCACTAACAGAACAGGCGCCTGGCCGAGTGGACTCTCCCCCGAGATCGATGATGTCCGCCCCCTGCTCAACAAGTTCCAGTGCGTGGGCAATGGCTCGTTCAGACTCGACATAGCGTCCACCATCATAGAAAGAATCAGTCGTGACATTCACGACGCCCATAACAAGTGGACGCCGGTTGCAATGAATTTCTCGCCCTTTAGCAGAGAACCACGGTTGTCCCATGAAGGCCTGAGGTGAGACTCGATCCAATCTATTCCACCAATGAAAAAAGCATGCAAACCGCCATTCCGATTCCTTTGGAGGAATTAGACAGAGTGCAGACCATGTAACAGCACAACGGGGGCAATGGTGCCAACGCAAACGAGCGTTGGCACGATACTTAGGCTGGAACTGTTTGAGAGGAGGATTGCAACAGAATCTGATCAATTTCTGGTGCGTCAAGCACTTCTTTTTCAAGTAGTGCCTCCGCCACAGCCTTCAGACTCGTCATCTGCTCAGTCAGTACACGTTTCGCACGTTCATAATTTTCTGTGACGAATCGCTTGATCTCAAGGTCGATTTCAAGCGCCACCTGATCACTGACGTCCCGCTTCGAAGCAAAGTCTCGCCCGAGAAACACTGAATCTTCCTTTTGGCCAAAGGTCAAAGGACCCAACTTCTCGCTCATACCCCACTCGCATACCATCTTGCGGGCAAGATCCGTTGCACGTTCCAGATCATTACCGGCTCCTGTTGTGACATGTTTGAAGACAAGCTCTTCAGCGACACGTCCACCCATAAGAATCGCCAAGTTATTGTAGAGAAATTCCTTCGAGTAATTGTGCCGATCATCTGTCGGCAGTTGCATTGTCACGCCCAAAGCGCGGCCTCTTGGAATAATCGTCACCTTATGAACCGGGTCCGTCCCTGGTAAGAGCTTCGCCATCAATACGTGGCCAGCTTCATGGTAGGCAGTAATCCTCTTTTCCTCATCGGTGAGAATCATACTCTTCCGTTCGGCCCCCATCATCACCTTATCTTTCGCCATCTCGAAGTCTATGTTTTCGACTTCCTTCTTGTTCTGGCGAGCCGCCCACAGAGCCGCTTCATTCACGAGGTTTTCCAGATCAGCGCCTGAAAAACCAGGAGTTCCTCTGGCAATCTTTTCCAATTCGACATTCGTAGAGACAGGAACTTTCTTCGTATGGACCTTCAAGATTTCCGACCGGCCTTTGAGGTCCGGGCGATTGACCATCACCTGCCGGTCAAAGCGTCCAGGTCTCAGCAAGGCCGGGTCGAGTACATCAGGTCGATTGGTCGCGGCGACCAAAATGACTCCCTCGGTTGTGTCGAAGCCATCCATTTCCACGAGCAACTGATTGAGCGTTTGTTCCCGTTCATCATGCCCACCGCCGAGGCCTGCTCCCCGTAAACGACCGACTGCATCAATTTCATCAATAAAAATAATACAGGGGGCATGCTTCTTCCCTTGTTCAAACAAATCCCTGACCCGCGAAGCTCCCACGCCTACAAACATCTCTACGAAATCAGATCCGCTAATGCTGAAGAACGGCACCCCAGCTTCTCCGGCTATTGCCTTCGCAAGTAAGGTCTTTCCTGTTCCTGGAGGGCCGACGACCAGCACACCCTTCGGTATGCGCCCACCAAGCTTCTGAAATTTACGAGGATCTTTCAGGAACTCAATGATTTCAAGAACTTCCTCTTTTGCCTCATCAACACCAGCGACGTCTGAAAATGTGATCTTCTTTCGTTCTTCCGTCAGCATTCTGGCGCGACTCTTTCCGAATGACAGAGCCTTGTTCCCCCCAATTTGCATCTGACGCATCAGGAAAAACCAGAGACCAAGGAACAGGATAAATGGTCCCCACGTAACCAGGAACGTGATATACCACGGACTCTCCTCCGGTGGTTTCACCTCAATCTGAACATCTTTCTCACGAAGGACCTTCACAAACTCAGGGTAGTCAGCTGAATAGGTACGGATGCGAGTTTTGTCCTTCAGGACCCCGCTGATGTGATTACCCTTGATGATGACTTTTTCAAAATCACCCTTGTCGAGCTTTGCCATAAAATCGCTGAATATCACTTCTTCTTCAGGCGCGTGAGTCGGCACACTGAACAGATTGAACAGGAGAATCATGAACAAGCCGACCACCACCCAAAAAAGCAGGTTCTTGACCCGGGAATTCATCCAGTTCTCCTTCGCGACAGCATTGGAGGCCACGTATGTAGAAACCGTGGTGATGTTACCATAGCCTTACGCAAATTGCCAACAGCTCGTGAGAAAACTCTACTCCTCTTGCTGGTTCAACTGGTCGAGAACGGCGAGGTATGGAAGGTTCCGGTACTGTTGTTGATAATCAAGTCCATATCCCACGACGTACTGGTCCGGAATTCTGAACCCAATATACTGCAACGGAACATCAACGACGCGGCGTTCTGGCTTACTCAGCAAGGTGCAGACCTTAATGCTTCTAGGTTTCTGCTTAGCCAGCGCCTTGGTAAGATATTGAACCGTCAATCCAGAATCGACGATATCTTCAACGAGTAGCACATCTCTATTCTTGATCTTTTCGGTCAGCTCGGTCACGAGCTTGACCTTCCCGGACGTCTTCGCTTGCGTTCCGTAGCTCGTCACGATGATGAAATCGACCTGCACTGGAATTCGAATCGCGCGTGCCAAATCGGCAAAAAAGGCATAGGCCCCTTTGAGCACACCGACAAGTACAAGGTCCTTGCCTGCATAGTCGGCGCTGATTTGTCGTCCCAGCTCACGGATGCGGCTTCGCATCTGCTCTTGGGTAACAATCGGACGTCCAAACATACGTTCCATCTGACTCAGTTCCTTCCGTTCACGCTAGATCTTCACACGTGAAGACCAGACAGCGTTTCGTGGTAGCAGTGGATACCCAGCGTTCATCCTGTCGATAGCCAACGACCCACAGGATTCCCTCGGGAGCCACCACCAGGGGAATGCGCGATCGGACTGCAATCGGTATCTTCAGATCCGTAAAAAAATCCTGGAGCTTCTTTGACTGTCCTCCCATGCCGGAGGGATGAAATCGATCTCCCTGCAACCAATTCCGTACCATCAGTGGCCGAGACACCTGATCGGCATCCACCAGAATCCGACCTTTTCCGAGAGGAGCACACAGCAGTCCACATGCCTGCTGTTGTACCTGAAGTCGTTGACCCGTTCCAGACCATAGGAGCTCTCCAGGCACAGATAAGAATTCCTGACAGCTGCCGTGCGGTGGTCCAGCATGGGAGATCGCTCGTGCTTGAACCGGAACAAACCGTAGATGGCGATCACTGACAACAACGTGTCCCCCCTTCACATCGAGACTTGAGCCAGATGCGCTCTTTGAGGCCAGGCGAATGATGCGATCAACCATTCGGATACTGGGGGAGCGAAATTGGTTATCAGTCTGCCGAAAGAGGTCTCGAATACAACGCCGTTGAAGGGACACTGGAAGTTCCAGGAAATATACCCGATCGATCGTCCAGCCTCCGTCGGATACTCGTTCCACAGCAGAAGCAGAGAGGGCGGCACTCTGCTGATCCAAATAGCGATCGTCTTCCCGACAGATCTCTGCGAGCCTACAGAGCGCATTGACGCTCGATGGGACCAGCTGAGTCAGAATAGGAATGACCTCCCTCCTCACTCGGTTCCGCAGGTAATGCGGCTTGGAATTGCTGGAGTCCTCACGAAACGACAAGCCCGCCTTGCAAAGATACGCCAGAATCTCCTGCCGCGTCGTCTCATACAAAGGCCGAATCACATGGTGATCCCGGAACGCTGGCATGCCGGACAGACCAGTCAATCCTGCACCACGAAGCATCCAGAGCACGACGGTCTCCGCCTGGTCGTTTGCCGTATGGCCCACGGCAATGCGATTGGCCCCATATTGCTCAGCAATCTCCTGCATCACCCGATAGCGGAGGTCACGGGCCACAGCCTGCACGGATGCCCTACGCCCTTCGGTCGGTAATCCAACCCGTCGAACATGGAGAGAAACTCCGAGCTCTTGGCAAAACGCCTCTACAAATTGTTGGTCCCCCTCGGACTCAGCCCCTCGCAATCCATAGTTACAATGGACGGCTGACAAGGTCAGCGCCCAACTTGACCGGAGATGAGATAGGATCGATAACAATGCGACGGAGTCAGGGCCACCCGAGATAGCGACCACGATATGCTGTCCGTGTTGAAGAAGACTTCTGGACCGAATCGTTCGAACCACCCGATGCACTAGCGGAAGCCAGGCCATTGTCTTGATGGATCTGCTCAAGACCGGATGCGAGGATTCATCGCTTTTCAATTGTTTCATGATATCGACGGAGGATGCCCCTCGCAGAATCCACGTCAGACGCGATCTGTCGGCTCAACGCTTCTCCACTATTAAACTGTGCGTCGCCTCGAATACGACTGATAAACTCAACCGAGAGCGTGCGTCCATACAGCTCGTGGGTCCCATCCAGAATGGAAACTTCCAATCCCCGATCACCACCATCAAAGGTCGGTCTCGTACCGATATAGGCGATGGAATCATACCGTTCCTGATTCAGGATCGTGACAGAAGCATAAATCCCGTCAGCCGGAGTCACACGGTCTGGAGGCAGCCGAAGATTCGCAGTCGCACATCCAAGCCTTCGCCCTCTCCCCTCGCCCGGAGCGACGACTCCGCTCAGCGCATAGTGTCGGCCAAGTAACACAGCCGCTTGATCGACCTGTCCGGCGTTGATAAGCTGCCTGATTCTCGTCGAGCTGACCACTCCTCCATCGATCATCACCGGAGGAGTCGGATGGACAACAAAACCGAATTGTTTGCCGAGCGCAATCAAATCATCGATCTTCCCTACTCGCTTGTGGCCAAAGGCAAAATGTTGTCCGACAAATACCTCTTTCAGCCCAAGTCCCTTGGAAAGAACCTGCTCAGCGAATATCTCCGGAGAGAATGCAGCAAAGGCTTGCGTGAACTCCAGGGAGACCACTTCATCGATTCCCGCTTGTTTGAAACGAGCACGTTTTTCTTCCGCACTCGTCAGGAACCGCAGATCAACATGAGGCGCAAGTATTTTCACCGGGTGAGGGTCGAACGTCAGGACGACAGCGGTTCCCCGGGCACAGCGAGCCGTCTCGACCACCCATTTCAAGAGCGCATGATGCCCGAGATGATGCCCATCGAAATTCCCGATGGTCCCCACCGGATACGGCCGCACGACCTCATCCGAATATCCGCGGGTCACGTTCATCGTCGGTCAACGAAGCAGCTTGACAGCGTCTTTAGCAAAGTACGACAGGATCAGATCGGCTCCTGCCCGTTTGATTGCCAACAGCGATTCCATCATGGCACGTGACTCATCGAGCCACCCCGCCCTTGCCGCCGCCTTAATCATACTGTACTCACCGCTCACCTGATACGCAGCGAGAGGGAGGAGTGTACGAGCGCGGGCCAGCGCAATGATGTCCAGATACGGCAACGCCGGTTTGACCATGACGATATCGGCACCTTCTTCGATATCGAGATCGATCTCGCGAAGCGCTTCGCGCGCATTCGCTGGGTCCATCTGATAGGACTGTCGGTCACCAAATTGAGGACTGGAAAACGCCGCGTCGCGAAACGGGGCATAGAAGCAAGAGGAAAACTTGGCCGCATAGGCCAGGATCGGCAGTTCAGAGAACCCTGAGCGATCTAGTTCGCGTCGGATCGCAGCGACACGACCATCCATCATATCCGACGGTGCGACCATATCGGCTCCAGCTTCGGCATGCGTGCGTGCCATTACCGTGAGGCACTCGAGCGTCTCATCATTGAGAATCTTTCCATCCTTGACGATTCCGCAATGTCCATGGTCGGTATACTCGTCGATACAGACATCCGTGATCACGAGCAATCCCGGTACCTGTTGTTTGACTGCTCTGATCGCCCGCTGCACAATCCCGTTTGGGTCCCATCCAGAACTGCCACGCTCGTCTTTGTGCGCCGGAATGCCGAATAGAATGATGGCTGGGATACCTAAGGCCTGAATCTCTCCCGCCTCTTTGACCAAGAGATCGACGGAGAGCCGAAATTGGCCAGGCATCGACGCAATCTCTTCACGGCGACCCTGTCCCTCGACCACAAACAGCGGATAGATAAAATCTGACGGCGACAGCATCGTTTCACGTACCATCCGACGCAACGATTCATGCTGTCGCAGGCGTCGGAGTCGCTGGATTGGAAACGCCATAGCCCCCTTACTTTCGTGGAAGGTTCGTCAAGAACACGACCAGGTCACGAACGGAGATGACCCCGACCAGCTTCCCCTCGCGGGTCACTCCCAAGTGACGAACATGCGATTGCGCCATCAGATCATTGGCATCCAACAAAGTCTTACTCTCCTCGATGGTCATGATCGGAGCCGACATGATTTGCTCGACCGTGGTCTTGACCGCGTCTGATCCGGCTGCCACCACTCTACGCATCATGTCCGTATCCGTGATGATTCCAACAATTTCACGGTCATTGGTCACGAACAGACTGCCGATCCCGCGGTCACGCATGATGCGGGCGGCCGTTTGTGTATCGGTATCACGAGGCACCGTCACGAACTTTTCTCGGGGAATCATGAACGACTTGACAGGGACCATCTCACCCTCCTCCTTGTAGAAAACCATCTTACATCGTGCGTGCGCTTATTTACTGCAGCGTTCCCGTGGCAACCTGCTCACGGCTTTCATAATGGTAAGCGATCGCATCCACCAATGCAGGAATCGTATTCTCACTCGGCATAATCGAGACCGTCAAACCATATTCCTCTGTGGTCTTGGCTGTAATGGGTCCGATGCAAGCGATCATGACGGATTGCACGAGCGGCTTCACCGCTTCCGTACCGCCAAGCATCGCAACAAAGTTGTGGACCGTGGACGAACTTGTAAACGTGACGACATGAATCCGGTGATCCATGAGCTCCTGCCGCCATCCCACGGAATCCTGGCCTGGTGTGAGCGTTCGGTACACGGGGATGACATCGACATGTGCCCCGGCAGCACGAAGTTCGTCCGGCAAGAGCTCTCTGGCCACTTCGGCCCGAGGGATCAGGATACGGGTGTTTTTTATATCCTGCCGACTCAGTGCGGCTAACACTCCTTCTGCCTGATATTCTGCAGGAACCACATCCGCTTTGACCCCAAACTTTTCCAACTCCTCAGCCGTGCGAGGCCCAATACAGCACAACTGCCGTCCGGCTAAGCAGCGTGAGTCAAGCCCACGAGCGAACAGCCTGGTCATGAAACGGCTCACGCCATTGACGCTAGTAAAAATAATCCAATCGTACGTCCTGATCTCGGAAATCGCGTGGTCCACAGACGCCCAGTCTGGAGGGGGAACGATTGTGATCGTCGGAGCCTCGACCGGTTCAGCTCCATAACTAGCCAAGCGGGTAGCCAACTCACCAGCCTGTTCTTTCGCGCGCGTCATGAGCACACGTTTGCCAAAAAGTGGGCGCTGCTCGAACCAGTTGAGTTTCGACCGAAGTCGAACGACCTCCCCCACGACAATGACGGTCGGCGGCCCCATTTTTTCAGCTTCGGCCTTCTCCACAATATCAGCCAATGTACCTACAACTGTCTGCTGGGAGGCTCTAGTTCCCCACCGAATGATCGCCACGGGTGTAGACCCCGCTCGCCCTTCGGCTAGGAGGGTCGCGGCGATCGTCGAAAGATTTTTCATGCCCATGAGAAAGACAAGCGTCCCTTGGCTCATCGCCAGCCTCGACCAATCCAGGGCCGTTGAAGGCTTTTCTGGATCTTCATGTCCGGTCACAATCGTCAGCGTAGACGCTAACGTCCGATGAGTCACCGGAATACCGGCATAGGCAGGAGCAGCAACCGCAGCGGTCACCCCAGGAACGATTTCGAATTCGATCTCGGCCGACGCGAGCGCTTCTGCCTCCTCTCCTCCCCGCCCAAAGACAAACGGATCGCCTCCCTTCAACCGTACAACCACGCTGCCTGCGCCGGCTCGTTCAATCAGCAGACGATTGATCGCGTCCTGCTCAGGGTATTTCCCTTTGCCTCTGCGTCCGACATACACCCGCTCCGCTTCATCCCGGGCATGAGCAAGGAGGGCGGGGTTAGCCAGATAATCGTAGAGGACCACGTCAGCCCGCTCAAGACACTCTTTTCCTCGAAGGGTCAAAAGACCAGGGTCTCCCGGACCAGCTCCGACTAAATAGACCTTCCCCTTCTTGTTTCGTCGTACCATGTTCACGCTGATCCGTAAATCTCCCGGAGAATCTTGTCACCCCCACGAGTCAGTAATCGTTCCGCCAATTGGACACCTAGAGCGTGCGCCTGCTGAGCTGTCCCCTCAATCTGGTCGCGAAGAACGGTCTTCCCATCGACACTGGCGACAAGACCATCCAAGACCAACTGCTCTCCAGACAGGGTTGCGTGGGCTGCGATAGGCACCTGACAGCCTCCTTCTAGGCGGCACAGGAAGGCCCGCTCTGCGGTCACGGTCGTATGGGTGGCCTGATGGTTGAGTCGAGATAAGACGGAACGCACGAAGGCATCGCTCGTCCGACCTTCGATCCCAAGGGCTCCTTGTCCAATTGCAGGCAGACTGAGGATGGGAGAAAGATATTCCGTGATGGTCTGAGACCACCCTAACCGATGCAGTCCAGCAGCGGCCAAGACGATAGCATCGAATTGGCCCTCTTTGAGTTTCTTTAGTCGTGTATCCAGATTCCCGCGCAGCATCGCGATCTTCAGGTCAGGCCTAGCTTGTAACAGTTGCGCCTGGCGTCGAAGGCTCGCAGTCCCAATGCTGGCACCGTATGGAAGGTCCTGGAATGAGCATCCTTCACGACTGATGAGGGCGTCACGAGCATCTTCACGCGGAGGCACACAGAGAATGTCGAGACCTTCGGGCAATTGCGCCGGAACATCCTTCATACTGTGAACCGCAAAATCGACCTCACCAGCGAGCAAGGCGTCCTCAATTTCCTTGACGAACAGGCCTTTCCCCCCGATTTTTGCCAGTGGCACGTCGACGATCTTGTCGCCGGACGTCTGAATTTTCTTGAGCACAACCCGGACCTCCGGCACCACATCCTGAACCTTGGACTGAAACCATTCACTTTGGCAAAGCGCCAACTTGCTTCCTCTCGTTCCCAGAACCAAGGTCGCGCGTTGGCCGTTCGGTATCGACACGATGAAACTCTTTTCGTTACCCGGCGATCAGCGGGCTCGTTTACGGACTGATGTTTCTGAAACTGGATCCTCGGCACCCGACTCTGCAGCGCTCTCAGGATGATACCGCGGCGACTCTCTAGAAGGCTCGATCTGTTGAACAGACGCAGCCGGTTGGTCGAGAGAGAAAAATCGCCGGGCCGCTTCGACGAACGCCGGGCCATTCGAGGAGTTGACTTCGGCCTTGAGGGTGACCATCGTGCGATGAATTAATTTATTGACGATCGAGGAGGCAAGGCCTTCAACTAGTTCACGGTCCTGAAGAGATAGGTGCGGCAATCGCGTAAGCACCTTGTCGACCTCCGCCCTCTTCAGGTCATCGACGTGGCTCCTCAGGGCGACGATCGTCGGAGTGACCTCCAAGGATTTCATCCAATCCAGCATGATGGTCACTTCTTCCAAAACCATCCGCTCGGCCTTCTCAGCCTCCTGCACGCGCCCGGCTCGGTTCTGTTCAACGCGCTGTGTGAGATCATCAATATCGAAGAGAAACGCATTGTCGACATGGCGAACGGCCGGGTCGATATTCCGAGGAACTGAAATATCGATCAAGAACATCGGACGGTTCATGCGCTCTTCGACCGCACGGCGCACATCCTCTGCGCCGACAAGATAATGGGCCGCTCCCGTCGAGACCAGCACAATATCCGCCGAGGCCATATCATCCTTGAACTGATCGAATGGAACGGCCGTCCCTCCAAATTTCGCGGCAAGATCGACCGCATGTTGCGGAGTCCTCGTCGTAATGCGCACATGCCTCACACCATGGGCGATCAAATGGCGCGCGGCCAGCTTCGCCATTTCACCGGCACCAACCAACAACACCGTCTTCTCGTGAAGATCCGAAAAGATCTTCTTCGCCAGTTCGACAGCGGCATAGCTGACCGAGACCGCCATTTCTGCAATTTTCGTTTCGGTCCTCACCCGCTTGGCCACCGAGATGGCCTTCTTCACGACCTTGTTCATGATCACACCGGTCGTCTTATGGGCCAGCGCGACTTCAAACGCACCCTTAAGTTGTCCCAGGATTTGAGATTCCCCGATAATCATAGAATCGAGACTGGCAGCGACTCTAAACAAGTGACCGATCGCTCGATCGCCGGTATGCCAATAGAGGTGAGGGGTCAATTGCTCGGAAGACAATGACAGATGGGTGTCGGCAAGAAACTCCTGAATGCGTCCATAGCCGGTTTCTACGTCATCGACAACTGAGTAGACCTCGACTCGATTACAGGTCGAGAGCAGGATGCCCTCCTTGACCCCAGAGTACGAACGGAGACGAGTGAGCGCCTCGCCAAGACGGCTCTCGGGAACCGCCAGTCTCTCTCGAATCTCGACCGGAGCCGTCTTATGACTCAACCCTACGACGATCAGATGCATGTGACCAATAACCGCATATTGACTAGGCCCTAGGTTTCTTTCAGCACCACACCAACTAATGTGAGAATGACACACGCAAACCCGATGACTGTCAGATACGCCGCGCGCTTTGCCCTCCACCCAACGGTCAGCCGTCCAAGCAACACGACGAAATAGAAGACCCAGGTGACCAGTGCCCAGATTTGCTCAGGGTTCCAACTGACATAGGATCCACGCGCAAACTCGGCCGAGATGGCTCCCGTGACGATTCCCAAGGTCAGCAAGGGGAACCCCAGGACGATGGATTGCTGATTGAGATGATCGAGAAAGTCGAGTGCCGGCAACTTGCTGTAGAGGACATTGAACTGTTTCGACTTGAGGAGCCGATCCTGAATCAGGTACATCACTCCTGCCACGAATGCGACGGTAAATCCCACCGTTCCCAACATGCTGAGCGTGACATGAAACCACAAGGTCTTGAACACAGGCTGAAGCGTGGGGACCGTTTCCGGAAGGGCTGCAGACGAGACCAAGGAGACCAAGGCTAAGGGCACCATGAAGGACCCAAGTACATGAATCCGATGGCGAAACTCGACCAGTACAAATACAAGAATGATCATCCAGGAGAAAAAAGAAAGGGCGTCCGAAAAGCTGGGCGGCACCGTAGATGAGACCTCGACCATTCTGATAACGAGGGCAACGGTATGGGAGATGAAGCCGACCGCCGTAATCGCCAATGACACATTTGACAAGGCTTCGGAGCGTCGCAGTAAATACGCAAGAAACGACATCGTGGCCACGAAGTACAGGACCATGGTGACCATGAAACAAACGGCTGCCATCAGGAATACCCCTGCAGTGACTAGAGACCGAGCCTCGACAAGATAAGCATGGAATTATATCGATGCCGACCAAACAGAGTCAACAAAACGCTGGCGCGGCAATGACTTCGGTCAGCCGGTCACATCGGAGCGGAACGCTTTACGTGGTCGCAGTCCCCATTGGACATCCCGACGACGTGACCGTGCGCGCCCTTCGAATTCTCAGCAAGGTAGACCTGATCGCGTCCGAAGATCCAAAAGTGACACAACAACTCCTGATGCATCATAGCATTCGAGCCACCGTGACGAGCTACGGGCCCAGAAATCTCCAAGAAAAAGCAGCGGTTCTTTTGCAACGGTTACAACAAGGCATTCATGTTGCGCTCGTATCGGATTGTGGCTCCCCCCTCGTCTCCGACCCCGGCCATCTTCTCGTAGCCGCTGCGCATACGCATGGCATCCCGGTGGTTCCAGTCCCCGGTCCTTCTGCGATTATCACAGCCCTGACTGCCGCAGGACTCCCCTGCGACTCCTTCTATTTTCTTGGACATCTGCCGAGCGCCTCCTCACGTATCACCCAACGCCTTCTGGATTCCCTGAAAAGAAATGGTCCAACCGTTGCCTTCTGCACAGGGAGAGTGGTCGCACGCATACTAAAGAGCCTTGGCGATAGCGCTCCTCAACGCTCTGTAGTTGTGGCGTACGATTTAACGAAGCCGAATGAGCACATCATTCGTGGAACGGCTGGTGAGGTCAGTAAGAAACTCAGCTCGACTCGGGGACGGGACGTGACGCTCGTTCTTGCAGGGAAAGATGGGACAGAATCAGACGATCAAGACATGCGCCATGCTCAATCGCTCTCCTCTCGACGGATCAAGACCCGATAGGCCTGGTCGACTCGTTCCTGCGACAAGACCGTATGGCCTTCGTTCTCAACGCTACGAGGAACATTGCGGATGGGATCTCCATCATCGAGAAGCACCGACAGCACCTGCCCCTGCTCCAGTGTCTCCAGCTTGAGTTTCGTCTTCACGAAGTTATAGGGGCAAATCACGCCGCGAAGATCAAGTTCGGACACCGGTGTATCCGACTCATTCTGATGCTCGTTCATCGTGTCCATTTGCACAACGCAACAGAAGTTTGTGTCATGACGTTACCAAGAATGATGAGACACTGCATATCAGGCCACAGCCCACATAAAAAAAAGGGGCAGCGATCGCTGCCCCTTTCGCCAAGCAACGTTCGGCTCACCGAATCAACTCACTCCATCCCCTTAACCAGATTTGGCTTTGAGGCGTCAGTCCCATAATCGGACTTGTTCTGCGTCTGATATCCCCATCCCGGTTGCGGCTCACAATTCCAGCAAGGCGCTGAACCGGTAAATTCACCAACGGTCGTATCAATGGTCCCAGTGATTTTTCCTGGAAGGACTGCACCTGGCACACCACCGGTCACCCCACCGCCATTCATCACGATCGCGCGGTCATTGGCCGGGTCAGGCCGCTGTCCCAGTCCGCCGAACCCCTTTCTCGTAGCGACGACATTGGTCACGGAAGCCTCCAACACCAATTTTCTTCCAGTTCCGAACGGCTGCTGCTCAGTCGTTTCTTCCCTGACCTGCACGGTCACTTCGTCTCCGACGTTGAGCTCGCGAATGGCTTGCATGTTCGATCGATCAGTCAGATGCAGTGTCATGACCGTCCGCGCACCATAGCCCGCCTTGCCTTCCTGACCTTCGTCTTGCATACGACCGGCCCCACCCGTTTCAATCATGAGCCGGTGCTGCGGCAAATCAAGCGCGAAGATACGCCCCATCACGGTCTCCGGCTGGGAAAGCCGATCAAGGAAAGCATTCCGATCGAAAGCCTGAACACGGTTTGCATTTCCAGACACGTCACCTACCCCAGCTCCGACCCCCATGGCCGAGCCACCAGACTGCTGCAGACGTTCTTGGGCCACTGCAACATTCATAGAGCCGATGCACAGGATCGCGGCTCCCAGTGCCAACACGTTACGCATGTGCTGCCTCCTTAATAGAAGTGAAGGAATACACCATTGTGAAGAATCCGGCCAAATTCATACGTGCCTTTTTTCATATCCAGAGCTCTGAGAACTTATCGTTGTCCCTATCACAATCTTATAAGAATTACAACAACCTAGACCGACAGCCCGTTGCCATCTATTAGGAGAAATCGAGAACATCGCCACACACATAAAGCTGACAATTGTGTGGTGCCCAGAGGGAGGGTCGAACTCCCACTCTCTTGCGAGAACCGGATTTTGAGTCCGGCGCGTCTGCCAGTTCCGCCATCCGGGCACACAGCTACGCTGGTGTGTTTTTAGCATGCCGCCGTCAGAGGGTCAATCGGCAACAACCCTGTCTGTGAGTTAGACGAGAGAAGAGGGAGCAAGCTACTCTCCTCTTCTCTCGCCTTCCAACTCACCGCCTTCCTGATGGTGAAGGCTGTATTGTCGTTTGCAGATCTGAGATCAGCCAACACATGAGGTCGGTTCTCTCATGGGTTCTCGCTGGGAAAATCCTGCGTGTGAACCCTGTTCTCCGGCTAAGCACGCGACCGGAATAAACCCAATTGGTCTGCGACCGCATGAGGAGCGTGCCAGGCGTCTGGCATCGGCCTTGCGTGGTGATTCACCCAGTGGGTGAACCGCAACCAAGG
>JAOUHD010000202.1 GCA_029865345.1 Nitrospira sp. | reverse complement strand
GCATTCCCGCGTGATTTCCCCGGCAGCGGATGAGGTTGCGCAAAACATAAGAAGTGTCATCAGGATTCTGTGGCCCATAGTCACTCCTTTGATGTCCAACTTAGATTAAGTCTAAGGGGCCAGACCCCTATGTGCTATCTTGGTCGCATCCGTTGAACCGCTCAGGCCGCCTGAAAGGTCGCCAGAATCCGTTTACGCCGCTACCTCAACGAGCACTTCGCGATGGCGTTCAGCAATCTCCAAGAGCCGCTTCGCAGCGCCGGACGGCTTGTGTCGGCCTTGTTCCTATTACTCCAACATACGCTTGGACACACCTAGCGCCGCCCCAAATTTGGCCTAGGAAAGTCCGCTCATCAACCGCACGCGAACAACATAGGACTTCGCTTCAACGTTGGTCCGCTTTCCCTTTCCGGCTTTGATCTCGCGTACACCGTCCAGGACCTCTTGCCACACATCCCGCTAGGCCTCAAACTTGACGAGTGCCTTACTGGACAGTCTTTTATCTATCTCGGAATGTCTCCAGCGGGCTGAACTTCTGCTCACGGTTCGGCGTCTCGCACAATAAGGCGATTTATGCCGCGTGGAGTAGGAACTCAACCTTCACGGAGTCGAACGGGAAAATCACCCGCCCATCCTCGACTCGATCGAGTACTCCGGCGTTCAACAGCGCCGTCACATCCGTGTGGACGGCCTTCACATCTCGCCCGACACGGCGCGCGGCTTCGCGAATTGACAGAGGGCCGGCTCCGCACATGGCCTTCAGCAATTGCCAGCGTTTAGCCGTCAGCACTTTCCAGAGAAGTTCCGGTGTGGCGAAGGTAATGCGCGCAGCCTTCTCCCTCTTCCCGGTTTTCCAGACACGGACAAAATCAGTCATCGCTTCGCTGGGGGAGCGAACGTCAAGGACGACGGTTTTCACGGTTCCACCTCATCATGTCGTGTTCAAAGTCGGCGACGAGCTTCTCAGGCGTTTGAAATAAGTAGGCGATCTCTTCTGCGCCGAAATGCCGGTGATCGCCCTTTCCTGCCTCATTGTCGTAGCGTACGACGCATACGCCGTTTACCACGTATGCCAGTCTGTATTTGAACGAGTGAGCGGAACCGGCTACCTGCTTTGGGACCTTCCATATTGACAGCTCGGCAAATGCAATTTCCGAGAATGCAATACGCGTCCGTAAGAGCGCGACAGCTTTCATGCAGAACGATAGCAGCAGTTATCAACCGTTGTCAATGATGACAACAGCGGTGATCCGCAATGGCCACCGCCTACGCGGAGACCATGGGCGATGCGGTCTATTGGCACATTGACCCGTCATTGGCCGGTTACTCCCAATTTGGGATCGTGATAGAGTGGCCCGTGCGCAGCATCGCCAAACGGGTGCTGCGGAACTTCTGGAAGCGACACCCAAAGGCCAAGGGTCCTTTGGAAGCCTGGCATCAGGAGGTCGCCCATGCCGATTGGGCATCCCCATCGGCCGTCAAAGCGCACTTTCGTTCAGCCAGCGTTCTGCAGGGCAATCGGGTCGTCTTCAACGTGGCGGGGAATCAGTACCGGCATATCGTGAAGATCAATTACCCGTACCGAGTGGTGTATATCCGATTCATCGGCACACACGCTGAGTATGATGCGAGCGATGTGACGAGTATCTAAAAGACGAGGAGGCGACATGATCATCGCTCCGATCAAAACAGCCCGAGATTATGACCGGGCGTTAGCTCGTATTGAACAACTGATGGAGGCGAAGCCAGGTACGAAGGCTGGTGACGAGCTGGATGTAGTGACGACGCTCGTCGAGGTGTACGAAGCGAAGCATCACGCGATTTATCCTCCCGATCCGATCGACGCGATCAAGTTTCGGATGGATCAACTCGGTATGACGCGGAAAGATTTAGAGACGGTACTAGGTGGGCGCGGACGTGTGTCGGAAGTCCTGACGAGGAAACGAAACCTCTCCCTCGAGATGATCCGTCGACTCCACCGCAAGCTGCACATCCCCCTGGAAAGCCTCATCGGCACCGCAGCCTAACCACCCCTTCACCTCGCCAACGGTGGCGTTCAGCCATTCCCGGCTTGACGCCCGTCAGATCCCTGTGATTAGGTCCCACCATCATGCGACTGCTTCACACTGCCCGTACGCTGGCCTTGATCACGCTCCTGATTCCCATTCTCGGCTGCCAAAAGGAGAGCGAGTCGGTTGTCTCAATCGCGCTCCATCCGACTAATGCCAATATTCTCTACGTCGCCACGAACGATGCAGTCTACAAATCACGAGATGGCGGTGGGACCTGGGAGCGGTTCCCAAGTTTCAGCGCGCGCCGGGTGACGACACTGGCGATCGATCCACTGCTGCCTGCGACGATCTATGCCGGCACAATGGGGGATGCGGTCTATAAGAGTCCGGACGGTGGGCAACATTGGCTTCCACATAATGTGGGATTGAAGGAACATGTGTCGTTCGTGAATCAGTTCGTGTTCCATCCGACAGTGAGCGAGAAGATCTATATCGCCACGACTGTGGGCGCGTTCTATACGAAGGACGCAGGGCGTGAATGGGAAGAACGGATGAACGGGATGAAGGAAGTTCACATTGTGACGGCCATCGCCATGAATCCCAAAGCCCCCACCACCCTGTACGGCGGAACAACGGGCGGGATGTATCGCTCAGAGGATGGAGCGATGTCCTGGAAAAGGATCAACAACGGGTTGATTCCCGAGAGCGAGTTGATGGCGTCGATGGCGTTGGGTGTGAATGCCATTGAAATTGATCAGACGAATCCTACTATCGTTTACGCGGGGACGACGAAAGGGCTGTTTCGCACGGTTAATAAAGGTGAACAATGGGAGCGGATTGGACCATCCCTCCCTGATCCCTTTATCAGCAGCATTCTGCTCCACCCCACGGAGCCGTCGCAGCTCTATGTCGGTGGGCCGAAAGGGGTATGGAAAAGTTCGGATAGTGGAAAGACCTGGCGGGCGGTGAACCAGGGCATTACAACCCTGAACATTCGCGCCCTAGCCATGAACCCGAAGAATCCGCAACTACTCTACGCCGGCACGAACGGCAGTGGGCTCTATCGCTCCTCTGATGCCGGCGCGACGTGGGCGGCGCTGCCGCTCGCTGCCGCGCCGGTCTCGAGTCAATAACTGCTTTTTGCGCCTGCTTCTCCATGCTGGTATCGGCCGCTATAGGAGACCATGCGATCTGAGAGCGTTTTCCACTCATCGGCGGTCATCAGGTCCTTCATCTTGAACCGGAGGCTCAGTACCCTGGCCGAGCTTTGCGCCCGCTGAATGTTCGCCTCGTTCACGATTTTTGAAAATTCGTCGGGTGTCGCCGTATAGCTGGTATTCAAGGTGTAGAGCTGCCGGTGATAGGCCCGTTCCTGCTCACGGCTCCCCTTGAGCTCCTTGATGATCTCACCGACGTATGCATTCACACCCTTCGCCTTTTCGGGATCCTGCACGGTCCGATTGATCAATCCCTCCATGTCTTGCTGGCCCTTCTGCCAATAGGCGTCACTCTTGCCGCCTCCCGTCATGCCGTGGTGGTGGTGAGACGAGCACCCAACCAGCAGAACCAGGGTGAACGCACTGAGTAAGCCGCCAAACATCCGTTTCATGCATGCCTCCTATTGAGAGTTGTTCCCTGCCTTCTTCATACCGTATTATCCACATGATTACTATGGCCGATGCCACACCTACCTTGTCCGACCCCAGTCAGATTCTGAAGGAGGAGTTCCGCCAACATCTAGAGATTTTCTATGCCCATCTCAAATTGGCCCCACCCTACGAGAGCGTAGAAAAAGCGATTCGGATGCTGACCACCATCGTGCATGCCCTACCGAAGGAAGAGCAAGTTCGAATCGTCTCCGATCCTACCCTACGCTGGCAGCAGTTTGCACAGGCGTTTCATGCATCAGGGCTTGCGAAGAAGCATCGGGGGATCATTGCCGGCCTGGCCCGTAACCGCTCAGCCTTGAACTTGCCAGCCGAATACGATCACTTCTTGAATTTATTTCTTGTCTGAGGAAAAGTGCAGCGGGCGAATTAGGAAGAGGAGGAGATGGGGAGTGCGACGGCATCTCGCAATTCGGCATAGACTTTCATGAGGCGGCTGTCTTCAAGCCGATACGCAAGGGCCATCGTGACGAGTCCAAAGGCCAGCACAAGGGCGGCGAGGGCAATGACCGTGACGCCCGTGAGGGTTCCCCCCAGTGAAGCAAATCCTCCATCCAGGGCATATTGCACCACGAAGGTCAGGGACCCGATCAAGACGACCGCAAGCCATAGGAGCGTCATGATGGCTGACGACCACGGCATCCGCTTCACGCACAACGTGTTCAACGATCCGTCCTGTTGTGAAAGATGAATCAGCCCTTTCACCGGCCAGGCGGTCCTGAACCGCCTGGAGAACAATCGATACTGGGGGCGGATTGCAATTTGGGAGAGCTGTGGATAAAACCAGGCCACTCCATGCGGAAGCATCAGCACCCCTTCGGGCGTGAACCGATCGCCTAGGGTTGTGAGCGCGGCCCCAGGCCACTGGTCCGGAGTGTTCGCGACACGGCACCCGTACCGAATGGCGTCCGGGGTCAGCCGAATAAAATACAGCCAATCACCGACGATCAGTCCGATAAACAAGAGCCCTGCGAAGAGGCCGGCCAGGATCATGCATGTAGCTATCCCATAGGAACTCAATGCGAATCAAGGCGAAGAGGACCGGTCAGGATTCATTTTCTTTAGGCAACCCGACTGATGGTATTTCTTTCTCGCCTCACGCAAGAAGCTGT
>JAOUHD010000201.1 GCA_029865345.1 Nitrospira sp. | reverse complement strand
GATTGCACTCGCATAAGGGCATACCGGTGGAAATCACCTCTCACTACTGCCGGATCGGTTCCCAGGCTGCCCTGTTTCAGGAAATTATCGAAGCCCAAGGTGGCCCAGCTGTCCTCGGTTGATTGCATTTGTCATCCACTCACCTCATCGACTCGTACGTACCCGTCATGCTTCCAGCCCTCCCCTTGGACACAACATTCTCTGCCCATTTGTGCGGAAAAGTGGGAACCGTTGTACCCTTCCTCCTGTTTTCCATAGAATGTCCCTATGACCGATATCCCCACACCCACCGTCCAAGCATTTCTCGTCTGCGATCAAGTCATCGAAGACAGCTTCACGAAAAAGAAAAGCTTGATCGGAATCTTCACACATCTGCAGACAGCTGCCTTTCCCTTCCAGCATCAGCAAATGGGCCTCTATTTCTGCCTCACCGATGCGGAAGGCCTGTACCATTTTGATATTGAGTTGACCTACCTCAACTCTGAACAACTCATCTGCCGGGCCGCGCTTCCCAACATCGAGATCAGCGATCGTCTTCAGATTTCTGATTTCGGGATCAACATTCCGCTGTTAATCTTTCCCGCACCTGGTCGGTATGAATTCCGCTTGCGAATGGATGGGCATCTCATCGCCCAAAAGGACTTCCATGTCATGCAGGCGTCGGGCCACTCAGCCCCAGAACCCTCTGCTTAGCCATTCCCCCATTCCTCCCGTCGGCCCGTCTATGGTAGAACTCCTTTCTGGGATTGACTGACAATGACCAGGCTAAACCGTTCTCTCAAGAGTTCATGAGCACACCAGAGTCCTCCCATTCATCGAATTTCATTCGGGATCTTGTGGCGATCGATCGTGCCGCCGGTAAACACGGTGGACGGGTCGTCACGCGATTTCCCCCTGAACCCAATGGGTACCTCCATATCGGACATGCCAAGGCCATCGCCCTCAATTTCGGGATTGCACAGGACACCCCCGGCGGGATGTGCCACCTGAGATTCGACGACACCAATCCAACGACTGAAGACCCTGAATATGTCCAAGCCATTCAGGAAGACGTCCGATGGTTGGGATTTGATTGGCGTGGAAAGATGTTCTATGCGTCGGACTATTTCGACCAGCTCGATGCGTTCGCCGTGATCTTGATCAGGAAAGGGAAGGCCTACGTCGATAGTCTCACAGCCGATGAGATCCGTGAACATCGCGGCACCCTGACCGAACCGGGCCGCGACAGCCCCTTTCGAACTCGGTCCATTGAGGACAACCTGGATCTGTTCGCCCGTATGCGAGCGGGAGAGTTTGCCGACGGTGTGCATGTCCTACGCGCCAAGATCGATATGGGCTCGCCCAACATCAATCTACGAGACCCGATTCTGTATCGCATCCGACATGCCTCGCATTATCGAACCGGCACCGCATGGTGCATTTACCCCTCATATGACTTTGCACACCCGTTGTCCGACGCCATTGAAGGTATCACCCATTCCCTTTGCACCCTCGAATTTGAAGACCACCGCCCCTTATACGATTGGGTCGTCGCTGAAACCGGCGCTCCGCATCGCCCACAGCAGATCGAATTCGCCAGGCTGAATCTCACCTCCACCGTAATGAGCAAGCGGAAGCTCCTGGAACTGGTCGAGAAGAAACTGGTGACCGGCTGGGATGATCCGCGCCTCCCCACCTTGAAGGGCCTCCGCCGACGAGGCGTGACGCCTGAAGCGATTCGGGCCTTTTGCGAGCACATTGGTGTGGCCAAGCGGGACGCCATTATCGAGATGCAGCTGCTTGAACACTTCATCCGAGAAGACCTGAACAAACGGTCACCACGCGTGATGGCGGTGCTCCGGCCGTTAAAAGTGGTGATCGACAACTATCCGGAAAGTGTCGTTGAAGAACTCGACGCCGTGAATAACCCGGAAAATGCGTCAGCAGGAACCAGAAAAGTTCCCTTCTCACGGACGCTCTACATCGAGCAGGACGATTTCCGCGAGGACCCACCCAAACAGTTCTACCGCCTGGCGCCTGGCCGCGAGGTCCGCCTGCGCTATGGGTACATCATCAAGTGTGTAAGCGCGACCAAGGACCCTCAGACCGGTGCGATCACTGAACTGCATTGCACCTATGACGTTGAGACCAGAAGCGGATTCGTACAAGAGCAGCGCAAGGTGAAAGCCACCATTCATTGGGTGTCGGCGCCACATGCAACCCAAGCAGCCATCCGGCTCTATCATCCACTTCTTCTCCCTGACCAGGCTAAGCTTCCGGCTGATCAGGATTGGACTCGATCCTTGAATCCCCAATCACTTGAACTCCTCAGCGGCTGTGTGGTTGAACCAAGCCTCCGTTCAGCTGCACCCGGGTCCCGCTTCCAATTCGAACGGCAGGGATACTTTTGCGTGGACCCCGATTCCTCATCAGAGACACTCGTTTTCAACCGGACCGTCTCGCTCAAGGATGCATGGGCCAAGATCGAGAAAACCCAGCAAGCCCCTCAGCGCTAAACGATTTTCATGCTGTGCCCAACCTGTCGCCAACCAACCACGTGGGAAGGAAACACCTGGCGCCCATTCTGTTCCGAACGCTGTCAGGTCACGGACTTGGGAACATGGGCAGCAGAACAGTACCGCATTCCCGGTTCGCCACTCACCACGGACACCGATATTCCTGAATCAACCGACGACGGCAAGGCGAAGGACTGCACCTAAGTACACCCCCCAATTCCACCTTTCCCCTCAGTCCAACGTCACCCAAGGAACCGCTGCTATCGGTGACACCAACAATATGCTGCCTTTGCTGTTGGCAAGTCCCGTTGAACTTGCTAAGGTCATACTATCTGCTCACCTCTCGAAGGAGAACATTCCATGCTTGCGACTAACGGCTACGCGGCGATGGCCGCCAAGGAGAGCTTACAGCCCTTCTCCTTCGAACGACGCGAGGTCGGTCCGCACGATGTCTTGATCGCGATCTCGCACTGTGGCATCTGCCACTCAGATATCCACCAGACTCGTAACGAGTGGGGCATCTCTCTCTTCCCGATGGTACCAGGACACGAGATCGTCGGAACCGTCGCGCAAGTCGGCACGGCGGTGACAGCCTTTAAAGTTGGTGATCAAGCCGGCGTCGGCTGCTTCGTGGATTCCTGCCGAACGTGCACAGCTTGCCGCGAAGGTCTGGAGCAATACTGCGAGGGCGGAACACTCTGGACCTACAGTGGCCAGGATCGAGCTGGCCAGATCACTCAGGGCGGCTACTCGACCCAGATCGTCGTGGACGAAAACTATGTCCTCCGAATTCCCACGACACTCTCCCCAGCGGGAGCGGCCCCGCTGCTCTGCGCCGGCATTACGACCTACTCGCCCCTGCGCCAATGGGGTGTCGGGCGTTATCACAAACTGGCCGTCGTCGGCCTCGGTGGGCTTGGCCATATGGCGGTGAAAATTGCCAGGGCGATGGGAACCGAGATCACGGTATTAAGCACATCCGAGAAGAAACGGGAGGACGCGAAGCGGCTGGGCGCTGCGAACTTTCTCGTGACATCAGACCCTCAGGCCTTCAGCAAGCTCCAGGGGTACTTCCACTACATCCTTGATACAGTTTCTGCTCCACACGATTACAACGCCTATTTGAACCTCCTGAAGACGGACGGCACCATGATTCTAGTAGGCGCACCCGAAACGCCGACTCCAGTCCAGGCCTTCTCGCTTATTTTCAAACGGCGGCGCCTGGCCGGCTCGCTCATCGGCGGGATCAAGGAAACGCAAAAAATGCTCGACTTCTGCGCCCAGCATCAGATCGAGTCGGAGATCGAACTGATCTCGATCCAGCAAGTTAACGAAGCCTACGAACGGGTGCTCCGGGGCGATGTGAAGT
The DNA here is from genome assembly GCA_029865345.1 of Nitrospira sp. GTDB lineage: Bacteria > Nitrospirota > Nitrospiria > Nitrospirales > Nitrospiraceae > Nitrospira_D. The sequence continues at coordinate 933 of JAOUHD010000201.1, read as the reverse complement.
TTCGATTTGTGATCGATATGGCGTCGCTGAAGTAATCACCGACGGCAAACCAAGTCGTGACTCAGCAGGCTATGCGGTAGCTTGTTTTCTGAGTTTTTTGGCACCACTTGACCAGTTATCAAGACAGAACTGTAGAGAGTTTCTGTCCTCGGCGTTTTATCAAATTGATGTCCGGTCATCCTCCAGAGCTTCGACGGTGAACATGAACCGGACGATTTCCCCAATCTTCGTTCGACTGGGGCCATTCAAGCTCTCACCGTATCGGGGATCGTAGTGCCGGCAATAGTCTGCCGCCAGCTTGTAGCCATGCGACGGCGATTGGTCGTGCCAGAGGTACGCGCTCAACGCTTCCTCTACCAGTAGCAGGTTCCAGTTGTGAACGATGCGCACTGGCCCCCATTGCTGGCTTTTATATTCATTTTGAAAGTCTCGCAGACGGTCGTGCAACCGCTGCGCCGCCTGGCGGTTCAGCTTTGGTGTTATCTCATCCAAACCGGCCAGTAAGGTGCGCGCTTCCAGGAACAATGTCGCAGCCGTTCCACTCTTTTTACCTTTGCGGGAAACGGCCCTCGCTGCGACCCAGACGACAAAGGCGGACAGTCGATTCGGACACTCAAACCACTTCTTCAACACCGTCAATCGTGTCAGACCTGCCTGACCATGCTCGTCAATCTCGTCGATGATTTTCAGCAGCTTTTCAGGGACGCTCGTTCGCATATCAGAATGGCAATCTCAGATTTCTTGCTTGGAAGCGCGGTCTTGGGGTCGTTTCAAAAGGGGCAATGACTCGGGCGGAACCATCAGAGTGATGCTGCGCGCCTGGCCGGGAATGCGCTGAATGAAGCCGCGCCGCTCCAGCGTGAGCACCATTTGATGCACGGTCGGCGGGGTTACCTGAAAGAACCGTTGCATGTCCGCTTCGGACGGCGCGCA